>DATMSN010000274.1:0-2788 GCA_035565375.1 Duganella sp.
GTGCGGATCGACCGCTGGGGCGGCGCGGCATTGCGCGGCCGCGTCAGGCGGGTCGAGCCGGCCGCCTTCACCAAAATATCGGCGCTGGGCGTCGAGGAGCAACGCGTCAGGGTGCTCATCGACATCCTGGAGCCGCCCGACAAGACGGCGGCGCTGGGCGTGGCCTACCGCGTCAACGTGCGCATCCTGACATCGAGCCGTGACGAGGTGCGGAAAGTGCCGGTAAGCGCCATTTTCCCGCTGCCGGGCGCCGCCGCCGGAGACGACGCCGACATGGCGGTCTACGCGATTGAAGACGGCCACGCCAGACTCCGGCGCCTGCGCCTGGGCGGACGCAACGACCGCGAGGCGTGGGTCATGGACGGACTGGCCGAGGGGGCGCGGGTGGTCGTTTACCCGGCGGCTGAAGTGCGGGACGGCGCGCGCGTCAGGGTGCGCGAGGTCGCCCGGCCGCATTGATGCCTCTTGTCCGGCATGGTGAAGTCCCGGCAAAGTGGCTTGTCTTCACCAAGAACTCGGCCGCCTGGCACCGATTTGGCTATAATTCCTGCTTTCATCGCAACGGATCACGCCATGACTTTGCTAGCCCATCAGCTCGAACTGCTGTCGCCCGCCAAAACCGCCGAAATCGGTCGCGAAGCCATTTTGCACGGTGCCGATGCCGTGTACATCGGCGGCCCCGCCTTCGGCGCGCGCCATAACGCCAGCAATTCGATCGAGGAAATCTCCAAACTGGTGGAATTCGCGCACCGCTACCGTTCGCGCATCTTCGTCACGCTCAATACCATCCTGCACGACGCCGAACTGGACGCCGCCCGCGCGCAGATCTGGCAGCTTTACGATGCCGGCGTGGACGCGCTGATCGTGCAGGACATGGGATTGCTGGAGATGGATCTGCCGCCGATCCAGCTGCACGCCAGTACCCAGTGCGACATCCGCACGATGGAAAAGGCCAGGTTCCTTGGCGATGTCGGCTTCTCCCAACTGGTGCTGGCGCGCGAGCTGACGATCGAACAAATCCGCGCGATCCACGCCGAGGTGGACACGCCGCTCGAATATTTCGTCCACGGCGCGCTGTGCGTGGCCTATTCGGGCCAGTGCTACATTTCGCACGCGGACACCGGCCGCAGCGCCAATCGCGGCGACTGCTCGCAGGCCTGCCGTTTGCCGTACACGCTGAGCGACGCCAAGGGCCGCGTCGTGGCGTACGAAAAACATCTGCTGTCGATGAAGGACAACGACCAGAGTCGCAATCTGGAAGCCCTGGTCGATGCCGGCATCCGCTCGTTCAAGATCGAGGGCCGCTACAAGGACATGGGCTACGTGAAGAACATCACGGCCCATTACCGCTTGCTGCTGGACGAGCTGCTGGAGCGCCGTCCGGAATTCGCGCGCGCCGCCAGCGGCCGCACCGCCATTCTGTTCACGCCGGATGTGGACAAGACTTTCCACCGGGGCCACACCGATTACTTCGCCAACGGCCGGGGCGACGAAATCGGCGCCTTCGACAGCCCGAAATACGTCGGCGTCGAACTGGGCACGGTCACGCGCATCGCCACCGACCATTTCGACATCACCACCAACGCGCCCATGGCCAACGGCGATGGCCTCAATTACATGTACAAGCGCGAGTCGTTCGGCATCCAGGCCAACACGGTGAAAAAACTGGGCGAGGGGGCGGATGGCGAGCAGTGGCGCGTGTTCCCGAACGAGTTGCTGAGCACCCTGCCCGGCTTCAAGGTCGGCGCCTCCATCCTGCGCAACCGCGACCATCATTGGGAAGGCGCGCTGGGCAAGAAGTCGTCGGAGCGCAAGATCGACCTGCACCTGTCCTTGAGCGAGCACGACGGCGGACTGCGCCTGTCGTTACGCGACGAGGACGGCATCGTCAGCGTGACCGGGGCGGCCATCGGCTTCCAGGCCGCGCAGCAAGCCGAGCAGGCCGAGGCCTCATTGCGCGTCAGCCTGGGCAAGCTGGGCGGGACGATGTTCTCGGCCGCCAGCGTGCAACTGACACTATCCAAACCCTGGTTCGTGCCGTCGGCGGCGATCAACGCGTTGCGCCGCGACGCGATCGAGGCCCATGAGGCCGCGCGCCTGGCCGCGTGGGATCGTCCAACGCGCAAGCCCCCCGCCGAACCGCCGGCGGTCTTCCCCGACCTCCAGCTCAGCTACCTGGCCAACGTCTACAACGAAAAGGCGCGCGCGTTCTACCACAAGCACGGCGTGCAGCTGGTCGCGGCCGCCTACGAGTCGCACGAGGAGCCCGGCGAGGTGCCGCTGATGATCACCAAGCACTGCCTGCGCTTCTCGTTCAACCTGTGCCCCAAGCAGGCCAAGGGTGTGCAAGGGGTCCAGGGCCAGGTCCGCGCCGAGCCGATGACCCTGGTCAGCGGCGACCACACCTACACCCTGCGTTTCGACTGCAAGCCCTGCGAGATGCACGTGGTTGGCGCCATGAAGCCGTCTATTTTGAAATCGCCGCCGCCGTCGAACATCCCGTATAGTCCCCTGGTCTTCCACCGCCAGCGCCCGCGCGCGACCACCTGAGAACCCCGGTCACCGGCGAGCCCCAAATGAAAAAACCGCTATCGCTAGCGGTTTTTTTTGTTCGCGCCCCAGCCGCCGTCAACGCACGTCGAGCTGGAACGGCGCCGCGGGCAGATCGTCCCCGCTGAACAGGTTCACGAACGGCGAATCGGCCCACGCGTAACGCACGCGCGTGACGTCGGGCGTGCCTGCGCCTGGCAGGACGACCGTGTCGCCGGCCACGCGCGCGTCGACATAG
>DATMSN010000275.1:0-13600 GCA_035565375.1 Duganella sp.
GCAATGCAGATAGCGGCGGAATACGCGCGCCAGATGGACCGGATGCACGCCGGCATAGGCCGCCACCTCGGCCACGGTGAGGTTGGGATCGTCACTGGTGAAGATCATCTCAAAGGCGATCCTGAGCCACCCGGGCGCCTGCCGCGCGGACCGGCTTTCGTCGCAAGTGGGCGGGCTGCAGGCGGCGACCAGCTGCTGGGCGCCGCCTTCGAGCTGAAGCTGGGTCAGGCCGCGCTGGTGGAAGTCGGCGGCGATGCGTTTCGCCGTCAGCAGGGCATCGGGATCCCTGACTGTCGTCGCATAGCCGTGGCCGCGGGTGTCGATGCCGCCGGACACCGCCAGGAAGGTGCCGCGCCCGCCGAGGAAGCGATCGCGATGGGTGGTGCCCGCGGGATTGAAAACGAGTAGGGGATTGCTTGAGACGGTGGGCGCGTGCTTTGCCGATGACATATACCCGCCGGACAGCACGAGCACGAAATGGGCCTCCTCGTGCATATGCGTTTGCACTTCCTCCTCGGGCGGATTGGCCGCCAGCAGGTGGAAACTGAAGCCGGCGGTTTCGCGTTCCGGCGCACCATGCCCCCAGAATTCGCGGCGCTGCCGGCGGATGACCATCGGTGCCGGGCGTGCTAGCGCGACTGCGGCGCGACTTCCGCCTGCAGGGTGATGTGGTCGATGCCGTGTTTTTCCAGCAGCATGGCCTTGATCGCGTGCAGGATCTCGGGCCAGCGCGCGAGGTCGGCGATTTCGACGTGGCCGATCAGCGCCGGTTCGCCGGGCGACATGTCCCACACGTGCAGGTCGTGCACCGAGCAGACGCCGACTATCCGTTCGAGGTCGGCGCCCACTTTCAGGTAATCGATCGGTTCGGGCACGCCGCCCATCAGGAAGTGGTACGACTCGCGCAGCACGCCGACGGTCGATTTTAAAATCAGCAGCGCTACAAAGATCGACAGCAGCGGGTCGATCATCATCCAGCCCGTGTAATAGATGACGGCGCCGGCCACCAGCGCGGCGACCGATCCCAGCAGGTCGCCCACGACATTGACCAGCGCCGCGCGCGTGTTCATGTTGCTGTCGCCGCGCGACAATATATAGGCGAGCGCGATATTGATCGCCAGACCGATGGCGGCGACGACGAAGACCATCGCGCCGTGCACCTGCTCGGGGTGCCTGAAGCGCTGCGCGGCCTCGAACACGATCCACCCGACCAGCACCAGCAGCACCAGGCTGTTGACGAACGCGGCCAGCGCCTCGGCGCGGCCGAAGCCGAACGAGTGGCGCGCCGACGGCGGCCGCTTGGCGATCAGCTGCGCCAGCAAGGCCAGCCCCAGCGCGGCGGCGTCGGTGACCATGTGGCCGGCGTCGGAAATCAAGGCCAGCGAGTTGGACATGAAGCCGGTGACGACTTCGACCACGGCGAAGCCGAGGGTCAACGCCAGCGACCACGCCAGCACCGACTGGCTGCGCTGCAAGGTGAAGTGGGCGTGCTTGGCGTCGCCGTCGCGGTGCTCGTGCAGGTGGGCGGAAGGCGAGGGCGCTGGCGAGGTGGATTGCGGCGCGCTAGCGTTGATGCGGGTTTCAGCTTGCATGGGTTCGGGCGGCGGTGGCTGGTTGGTGGCAAACAGACACAGTTTAAAGGATGCGCGCCCGGCGCGTCTCGCATCGTCATAGTGCGTTTTGTAAATGTTTCCCATGAATGCCCTTGTTTTTCTCTGAATCGCTCTCTATAATGCTGGTCTTCGGGCGGTTAGTTCAGCTGGTTAGAATACTTGGTCGACATCCAAGGGGTCGCAGATTCGAATTCTGCACCGCCCACCAGATTACGCAGCACAGTAGTAAAAAGCGGTAAAATAGAAGTAATGCAGTACAACGGGCGGTTAGTTCAGCTGGTTAGAATACTTGGTCGACATCCAAGGGGTCGCAGATTCGAATTCTGCACCGCCCACCAGAACATGTAAGAGCGAGAAAGGCAATCCGGTTATGACACCGCGAACTACTACCAAGCTTTGGGAGTGACGCTAGTCGATCGGGATTCTTTTGCTCAAAAAAAGAGAAAACGCGGCTAGCCCGCGTTTTTTTTCGTCCGCGTTTTTTATCATTCACGCTTTAACGTTGTTACTACACCGGCCTCGCGCCAACAGGAGATCACTATGCTTTCAGTCCGCCTTCCAGATGGTTCTGCCCGTGAATTCGACGGCCCAGTCACCGTGGCTCAAGTGGCGACCAGCATCGCCACCAGCCTTGGCAAGGCCGCGCTGGCCGGCAAGGTCGACGGCAAAGTGGTGGATACCTCCTTCCTGATCGAGAAGGATGCCGACCTGGCCATCATCACCGACAAGGATCCCGAAGGCCTCGACGTGATCCGCCACTCGACCGCCCACTTGCTGGCCTACGCCGTCAAGGAGTTGTTCCCGGATGCGCAGGTGACCATCGGCCCGGTCATCGAAAACGGCTTCTACTACGACTTCTCGTACAAGCGTCCGTTCACGCCCGACGACCTGGTGGCGATCGAAAAGAAAATGACCGAACTGGCCAAGAAGGACGAGCCGGTCACGCGCAAGGTGCTGCCGCGCGACGAGGCCGTCGCTTATTTCAAGTCGATCGGCGAGCACTACAAGGCCGAGATCATCTCGTCGATTCCGGCCGACCAGGACGTGTCGCTGTACTCGGAAGGCAAGTTCACCGACTTGTGCCGCGGCCCGCACGTGCCGTCGACCGGCAAGCTGAAAGTATTCAAGCTGATGAAGCTGGCCGGCGCCTACTGGCGTGGCGACAGCAAGAACGAGATGCTGCAGCGTGTCTACGGCACCGCCTGGACCAAGAAGGAAGACCAGGAACAATACCTGTTCCAGCTGGAGGAGGCGGAAAAGCGCGACCACAGGAAACTTGGAAAGCAATTGGACTTCTTCCACTTCCAGGACGAGGCGCCGGGCCTGGTATTCTGGCATCCGAAGGGCTGGACCATCTGGCAGCAGGTCGAGCAGTACATGCGCAACAAGTACCAGGTCAACGGCTACCAGGAAGTCAAGGCGCCGCAGATCCTCGACTCCAGCCTGTGGGGCAAGACCGGCCACTGGGACAACTACCGCGAAAACATGTTCGTGACGGAGTCGGAAAACCGCTCCTACGCGCTGAAGCCGATGAACTGCCCGGGCCACGTGCAGATCTTCAACAGCAACATGCGCAGCTACCGCGACCTGCCGCTGCGCTACGGCGAGTTCGGCCAGTGCCACCGCAACGAGCCGTCCGGCGCGCTGCACGGCATCATGCGCGTGCGCGGCTTCACCCAGGACGACGGCCACATCTTCTGTACCGAAGAGCAGATCGAGCCGGAGGTGGTGGCCTTCCACACGCAGGCGATGGAGGTCTACAAGGACTTCGATTTCCACAACATCGACGTCAAGCTGGCGCTGCGTCCGGACAACCGCATCGGCACCGACGAAGTCTGGGACGAGGCCGAGGACGCGCTGCGTTCCGGCCTGCGCGCCTGCGGCGTGACCTGGACCGAGTTGCCGGGCGAGGGCGCGTTCTACGGTCCGAAGATCGAGTACCACCTGAAGGATTCGCTGGGCCGTCCATGGCAGGTCGGCACGATGCAGGTCGACTTCTTCATGCCGGAGCGGCTGGGCGCCGAATACGTCGCGGCCGACAACAGCCGCCAGGTGCCGGTCATGCTGCACCGGGCCATCGTCGGTTCGATGGAGCGCTTCATCGGCATCCTGATCGAGAACTACGCGGGCGCGTTGCCGGCATGGCTTGCCCCCGTGCAAGTATCGGTGCTGAACATCTCCGACGCGCAGGCCGATTATGTGGCCCAAGTGACGGAAAAGCTGCGCCGCAGCGGCTTCCGAGTGCAGAGCGATTTGCGCAACGAGAAAATAACCTATAAAATACGTGAACATTCCGTCCAAAAACTGCCCTACATCCTTGTAGTCGGCGATAAAGAGCGGGATGCCAACACCGTGGCCGTGCGGGCACGGGGCAATGTCGATTTGGGCGTCATGTCCGTCGATGCCCTGATCGAGCGACTCCAGCAAGACGTCGCCAATAAAGCCTGATCGCACTGGCCTTACCATTAGATTTTAAAAGGAATCACCATAGCTACTGACAAGTCGCATCGCATCAACGGCGAAATCACTGCCCCTGAAATGCGTTTAAGTGGGGTCGAGAACGAGCCGCTCGGTATCGTCACTTTGGCCGAAGCCTTCCGCCTGGCGGAAGAGGCCAATGTCGACCTGGTCGAGATCGCGCCAACGGCGGTACCGCCGGTTTGCCGTTTGATGGACTACGGCAAATTCAAGTATTCGGAGCAGAAAAAGGCTCACGAAGCTAAATTGAAGCAGAAGATCATCGCGGTCAAGGAAGTCAAATTCCGTCCGGGCACCGATGACGGCGATTACAATATCAAGCTGCGCAACCTTATCAAGTTCCTCGACGAGGGCGATAAGACCAAGATCACGCTGCGTTTCCGCGGCCGTGAAATGGCGCACCAGGATATTGGCTTCCGCATGCTGGAACGCCTGAAGGCCGATCTGGAGCCGTACGGCCAGGTCGAGCAGTTCCCGAAGATGGAAGGCCGCCAGATGATCATGGTGTTGTCTCCTAAGAAAAAGAAGTAAATCCGGCTGGTGTGGATCGACAAGGGGCGCTTTCGGGCGCCCCTTGTAATTTGTGGTGCGGAATCGCACCAAGTAGTCTATAATTGCCGGCTGTTGTAAATGTAGTGGACTCGCATCCGCTGCAAAAACAAGTGAAAGCAGGCATCTAAGTGTGACGTCGTGTCACCACCTGCAATCCTGTTTGATATGGAGCTACCCAAGAGGGTAGATTGCTATGCCAAAAATGAAAACCAAAAGCTCCGCGAAGAAACGTTTTCGCGTGCGTCCGGGTGGTACCGTTAAGAGTGGTCACGCCTTCAAGCGCCACATTCTGACCAAAAAGACCACCAAGTCGAAGCGCCAATTGCGCGGTATCACGAATGTCGATGCGGCTGACGTGAAATCCGTCCTGCGCATGATGCCATCCGCTTAATCTCACACTCAATTTAAGGAGTTACTATGCCTAGAGTAAAACGTGGGGTTACAGCTCGTGCCCGTCATAAAAAAGTCTTAAACCTGGCCAAAGGTTACCGTGGTCGTCGCAGCAAGGTTTACCGTGTTGCCAAGCAAGCAGTCATGCGCGCTGGCCAATACGCCTACCGCGACCGTCGTAACAAGAAGCGCGTCTTCCGCCGCCTGTGGATCGCCCGTATCAACGCCGCTTCCCGTGAGCATGGCGTGACGTACAGCGTGTTCATGAACGGTCTGAAAAAAGCTTCGATCGAACTGGACCGTAAGGTTCTGGCCGATATGGCAGTGATGGACAAGCCGGCCTTCGCCGCGATTGTCAACGCTGTGAAAGCAAAAATCGCTGCGTAAGCATTGATTGTTGATCGCCGGCCCTGCACGGGGCCGGTGGTGGGAACGGGGCAAAGGTCTAGACCTGTGCCCCGTTTTTGATTGAGGATAAGAAAACCGCATGGACTCCCTGGAACAACTCGTCGCCTCAGCAGTGCAGGATTTCACGGTCGCGCAAGATGACGCCGCCGCGCTGGAAAACGCCAAAGCCAAATACCTGGGCAAGACCGGCCAGATCACCGAATTGATGAAGGGTTTGGGCAAGCTCGACCCGGAAGCGCGCAAGGCGCAGGGCGCGTTGATCAACGCCGCCAAGGGACAAATCGAAGCGGCGTTGACGGCCCGGCGCGACGCGCTGGCCGACGCCCAGATGCAAACCCGTTTGAACGCCGAGGCCATCGATGTCTCGCTGCCTGGCCGCGGACGCGCCGGCGGCGGCCTGCATCCGGTCATGCGCACCTGGGAGCGGGTCGAGGAAATCTTCCGCTCGATCGGTTTCGACGTGGCCGACGGCCCCGAGATCGAAAACGACTGGACCAACTTCACCGCGTTGAACAGCCCGGAGAACCATCCGGCGCGTTCGATGCAGGACACTTTCTATATCGAAGGCAACGACAGCGAAGGCAAGCCGCTGCTGTTGCGCACGCACACCAGCCCGATGCAGGTGCGCTACGCCCGCAGCCACACGCCGCCGATCAAGGTGATCGCGCCGGGCCGCACCTACCGCGTCGACAGCGACGCCACGCACTCGCCGATGTTCCACCAGGTCGAGGGCCTGTGGATCGCCGAGGACATCAGCTTCGCCGACCTCAAGGGCGTGTACCTGAACTTCGTCAAGGCCTTCTTCGAGACCGACGATTTGCAGGTGCGTTTCCGTCCGTCGTATTTCCCGTTCACCGAACCGTCGGCCGAGATCGATATCGCCTTCGGTTCCGGGCCGCTCAAGGGCCGCTGGCTGGAAATTTCCGGCTCGGGCCAGGTGCATCCGACGGTGGTGCGCAATTTCGGCCTGGACCCGGAAAAATACATCGGCTTCGCGTTCGGCTCCGGCCTCGAGCGCTTGACGATGCTGCGCTACGGCGTCAGCGACCTGCGCCTGTTCTACGAGGGCGACCTGCGCTTCCTGAAGCAGTTCAACTAAGAACAATATCGGCGGTCGAGCGCGGCCCCCGGGCGCGCGCTCCCGCGGCACACTCTTTGAAGGCTTGAATATGCAATTCTCCGAAAACTGGCTCCGTACCATGGTCGATCCGAAGATGACTTCGGACGAGCTGGCCCATCTGCTGACGATGTCCGGCCTGGAAGTGGAAGAAGTGGAGGCCGTCGCGCCGCCGTTCTCCAACGTGGTCGTCGGTCTCGTGCGCGAAATGGCCAAGCATCCGAACGCGGACCGGCTCAACGTCTGCCAGGTCGACGTCGGCACCGGCACCTTGCTCAACATCGTCTGCGGCGCGCCGAACGTGCGCCCGGGCCTGAAGGTCGTGTGCGCGATGGCCGGCGCGGTGCTGCCGCCCGGCGCCGACGGCAAGCCGTTCGAGATCAAGGTTGGCCAGCTGCGCGGCGTCGAGTCGCAGGGCATGCTGTGCTCGGCCAAGGAACTGAAATTGTCGGAAGAGGGCGGCGGCCTGCTGGAGTTGCCCGACGACGCGCCGGTGGGGCGCAATTTCCGCGACTATTACGCGTTGAACGACCTCAAGTTCACCATCAAGCTGACGCCGAACAAGGCCGACTGCCTGTCGGTGCTGGGCGTGGCGCGCGAGGTGTCGGCGCTGACCGGCGTGGCGCTGCACGCGCCCGAGTTCCGCAAGGTCGCCGTCAACAGCGACGAAGTGCTGCCGGTGACGATTTCGGCGCCGGACCTGTGCGGCCGCTTCTCCGGCCGCGTGATCCGCAACCTGAACGCCAAGGCCGCCACGCCCGACTGGATGAAGCAGCGCCTCGAGCGCAGCGGCCAGCGCTCGGTGTCGGCGCTGGTGGACATCTCCAACTACGTCATGCTGGAGCTGGGCCGTCCGACCCACGTGTTCGACCTGGCCAAGATCCATGGCGGCCTGACCGTGCGCTGGGGCAAAGCCGGCGAGACCTTGAAGCTGTTGAACGGTAACACCGTCAACATCGACGAGTGGGTCGGCGTCATCGCCGACGACAAGGAAATCGAATCGCTGGCCGGCATCATGGGCGGCGACGCCACCGCCGTCTCGCTGGAGACCGAGGCGATCTACCTGGAGGCGGCGTTCTGGTGGCCGAACGCCATCCAGGGCCGCGCCCGCAAGTACAACTTCTCGACCGACGCGGCGCACCGCTTCGAGCGCGGCGTCGACTACGCGACCACGGTCGAGCACATCGAGCGCATCACCTCGCTGCTGATCGAGATCTGCGGCACGCCGGCGACCAAGGTCGGTCCGGTCGACGACCAGATCGTCAACATTCCGCAACGCGAGCCGGTCAAGATGCGCACCGCGCGCGCCCAGAAAGTCATCGGCGTGGCGCTGGACGACCAGACCGTGGCCGACATCTTCACCCGCCTGGCGCTGCCCTATACATTAGAGGACGGCCCGAACGGGGGGGTCTTTTCGGTGACCTCGCCGAGCTACCGTTTCGACATCGAGATCGAGGAAGACCTGATCGAGGAAGTCGCGCGTGTCTACGGCTTCGAGAACATCCCGACCGTGGCCCCGGTGGCGGCCAACACGATGATCATCGCGCCGGAAAACACCCGCTCGCTGTTCGCCGTGCGCCACCAGTTGGCCGACCTGGGCTTCCAGGAAGTGGTCAACATGAGCTTTGTCGAAGCGGCGTGGGAGCAGGATTTCGGCGGCAACGCCAACCCGATCAAGCTGCAGAACCCGATCGCCAGCCAGATGAGCGTGATGCGCTCGACCCTGGTCGGCAGCCTGGTCGCCAACGTGCGCTACAACCTGAACCGCAAGACCAACCGCGTGCGCGTGTTCGAAGTGGGCGCCGTCTACCAGCGCGACGACAGCGTGCCGGACGGTCCGCTGACGGTGGCCGGCTATAACCAGCCGAAGCGCGTGGCCGCGATCGCCTACGGCAGCGTGGCGGACGAGCAGTGGGGCCAGGACAGCCGCGCGGTCGATTTCTTCGACCTGAAGGCGGACCTGGAGCATTTGTTCGCGCCGCTGCAGCCGCGCTTCGTCAAGGCCGAACATCCGGCGCTGCACCCGGGCCGTTCGGCGCACGTGCTGCTCGACGGCAAGGTGATCGGCTTCATCGGCGAGCTGCATCCGCGCTGGCTGCAGAAGTACGAGCTGCCGCACGCGGCGGTCGTGTTCGAGGTGGATGCGGTTGCTTTGCAGCAACGATCCGTGCCAGAATACGTGGAGATTTCCAAGTTCCCCGGCGCCACCCGCGATCTGGCCGTCGTCGTCAAGCAAGACGTTCCGGCACAGGATTTGCTGGACGCATTTAATGCTGCCGTGCAAGCAAGTCCGCAAGGCAAGATCGTGCAAGCCATTGTTTTGTTTGATGAATATCGTGGAAAAGGTTTGGAGCCGGACGAGAAATCGCTTGCTTTCCGCTTTAGCTTGCAAGATACTCAAAACACGCTGCAGGACGATGTCGTCGAGGCGGTGATGACCGCCGCGGGCGATGCGGCCAAGCAAAAACACGGCGCCCGCCTGCGCACCTGACGCGCCGGCAAGACGTCCAGCGGACCTACGCGGTTTCTTTTTTTGATCATTCGGGAGTCCGGCAAAGGCCGGACTCATTCGTTCTTTGATAAGGCAGGGCAGGAAAATTAATAACAACGACGTTGATTCCGCCGTACTCCAATCCGCATTGGCTGCCGATTTGCATCGCGCCATGCAGGTCGCCAAGGTACGCCAGGATGCGGAAAAAGATTTGCCCACGCTCACCAAGGCGGAACTGGCCGAACTACTGTTCGAACAGGTCGGCCTGAACAAGCGCGAGGCCAAGGACATGGTGGAGACTTTCTTCGACGAGATCCGCAACGCGCTCGAGCGTGGCGAGGCCGTCAAGCTGTCCGGGTTCGGCAACTTCCAGCTGCGCGACAAGCCGCAGCGCCCCGGCCGCAACCCCAAGACCGGCGAGGAAATCCCGATCACGGCGCGGCGCGTGGTGACCTTCCATGCCAGTCAAAAACTCAAGGGCATGGTCGAAGAGAGCAATCCGATGGCGCGCGCCGCCTGAGTGGGAGCTGAGAAGCGATGAACGATCGTCTCGCCAAGTCCGAACTGGTCGTCCTGCCGCCGATCCCGGCCAAGCGCTACTTCACCATCGGTGAGGTCAGCGAGCTGTGCGGCGTCAAGCCGCATGTGTTGCGTTACTGGGAGCAGGAATTCACCCAGCTCAAGCCCGTCAAACGGCGCGGCAACCGCCGCTACTACCAGCATCACGAAGTGCTGCTGATCCGCCGCATCCGCGAACTGCTGTACGAGCAGGGCTTCACCATCAGCGGGGCGCGCAATAAACTCGACAGCCGTGCTTACGATGGCGCGGCGGCGGAGTATGATGGCGGTTCCGGCGAAGAGGCGCAAGCCGTTCCCGCTCCGTTGGACCGCGAAATGATACGCAGCGAACTGCTTTCCATTCTCAGTCTGCTTCAGCAAGACTAGCGCGCACCGCTGCGCGAGGGGTGGCAAGAAGCTAATTCCTGATATACTTTCAATATTATTCATTTATCAGCGACGCTGATATACACGGTGGCGTGAAGTCCGGCGGGCCCGAGCGGGCGCGAGCCGGACAAGACGAGGGGAAACAATGATACGCGTTGCCATTTGTGACGACCATCAAATAGTAAGAGCAGGATTTAAACAGATTTTTTCGGCGTCGGACGATTTCGACGTGGTCGCGGAAGCCGGTACCGGGCGCGAGGCGCTCGATATCGCGCGCCGCGAGATTTGCGACGTGCTGCTGCTCGATATCGCCATGCCCGATCAAAGCGGCATCGATACCTTGCGCACCATACGCCAGGGACAGCCCGATCTGCCGGTGCTGATCCTGTCCGGTTATCCGGCCCAGCAGTACGCGCTGAACCTGTTCAAGATGGGCGCCAACGGCTATCTGAACAAGGAATGCGAGGCCGACGAGCTGATCACCGCCGTGCGCACCGTCTACCAGGGCCGGCGCTATGTCAGCTCGACCGTCGGCGAACTGCTGGCGCAAAGCTTCGACCGCGATCCGAACACGGCGCTGCACACCGAGTTGTCCGACCGCGAGTTCCAGGTGTTCCTGCGGCTGGCGCGCGGCGCGACGGTGTCCGATATCGGTGTGGCGTTGTCTTTGAGCATCAAAACCGTCAGCACCTACCGCACCCGCATCATGGAAAAGATGGGCATGCAATCGAACAGCGATTTAACATATTACGCGATGAAAAACAATTTGCTGGACTGAGCTTCGCCCCGCCGGCCACTCCCGAGGCCGCTTGCTTAAAGGATACAGTTGCGCACTCTTGGGGTGCGCGGCTGCTGCATCTATTTCCCTAACGGACTATAATTAGTCAGCTTGGCGTGTTGCCTCTGATCTAACCCCCGTCGCGAAGGAAGTGGATGTATTTCACCGTCGAAACAGCGCCGCATCACCGCCTGCCGTTGTACAAGACCGTCTTGTGCGTGACCTGCGCGTTGTTGTTGATCGTCAACGGTTTCAGCCTGTTTTACAATTTGCAGGCCCTGCGCGGCGCCCAGGTGCTGCTGGGGCAGAGCGCGCGCGTGGCCGACCGCCTGCAATATCTGAACGTGCTCGTGCTCGACGCCGAAAGCAGCATGCGCGGCTATTTCCTGTCCGGCAGCGACGCCTATCTGGGACCGACCCGCGCCGCGCTGGCCGACAGCGAAAACGAATTCAAGGAACTTGAAAAGCTGCTGGCCGATAATCCGACCCAGCTCAAGAATCTGACCCAGCTGCACACGCTGGTGCGCCGCCGCCTGACCACCGTCAGCCAGGCGATCGACGTCTACCGCGAAGGCGGCCTGGAGGAGATCGTCAAGATCGCCAAACTCAGCGACGGGCGCGGCAGCATGGACGAGATCCGCCTGCAGGTCGTCATCATGGAGCAGGAACAGAACGAAACCATGGCCACGCGCAGCGCCATGTTTTATCAGGAATACCAAAAGGCGGTGCTACTGGGCATGAGCATCAACGCCGTGGCCATCGTGGTGCTGATCATGTTCTACCAGCTGGTGCGGCGCAGCTTCGCCAACCGGGCGCAGGTCGAGCACGCGCTGCAGGCGGCCAACGAGACCTTGGAATCGCAGGTCGAGCAGCGCACCGAGCAGCTGTCGGTGCTGTCGCGTCACCTGATCAGTATCAGCGAGGAGGAGAAGGTCAGGCTGTCGCGCGAGCTGCACGACGAGATGGGCGCCTTCCTGACATCGATCAGCATGGACATCGCGGCCGTCACGCAGCAGCTGCAGAAGAACCAGCCCGAGATGGCGGCCCAGCTCAAGCGCGCGCGCGGCACCTTGATGGAGGCGGTCGAGATGAAGCGCCGCATCGTCGAGAATCTGCGCCCCAGCCTGCTCGACAACCTCGGCCTGTGCGCGGCCATCGAAAGCTATTGCGACGAATTCAGCCGCATGGCCAAGGTGCGCTGCGATTGCGACGTCGCCGCCGACATCGAGGCGCTGGACCGCGATTCCGGCGACCTGTCGATCGCGCTGTTCCGCATCGTGCAGGAATCGCTGACCAATATCCGCAAGTACGCCAAGGCCAGCCGCGTGACGGTGACCTTGAACCGCAATCAGGAATCGTTGATGCTGCGGATTATCGACGACGGCATCGGCATCGAAGCCAACAACATCGTCAAACCGATGTCGCACGGCTTGCTGGGGATGCGCGAGCGCGCCTTGCTGCTGGGCGGGACGATGACGATACGCCGGGGACGCAACGATGCGGGGACGTGTATCGAGGTGGCCATTCCGTTACGCCGGAGCGACAGCGGCCAGGCCGGTGGCGAAGAAGCCCGGCCGGCGCCGGATCAGGAGCGCCGCGTGCGGGCGTCGATACTCGATGAGGCGGTGATGGGGGGATCCGCGCAGGCGCCGTTGCCGCCGCTGCCGACCGCCATCACCGAGGTGCTTAACAGCGTGCGACATCCACCAGCAGGCGATCGTACTCCGTCTTCGCCACCTTATAGCACTCACCCGCATAATCCTCCAAGCCTGAGCGATCAAGCACGGTGATGTTGCCGCGGCGGTAGGTGATCAAACCGTCTTCCTGCAGCTTGCCGGCGGCGGCGGTGATGCTCTCGCGGCGCACGCCCAGCATGATCGAAATCATTTCCTGCGTCACCTTGAGCTCGTTCGATGGCGAGCGGTCCAGGCGGTCGAGCAGCCAGCGGCACAGCTTTTGTTCGATCGAGCTGTGACGGCCGCCGACGGCGTTTTGCGCCATTTGCGCGAACAGCGCGGTGTTGTAGCGCATCAGCAGCGCCGGCAGGGCGCCGCCCTGGTTGAAGGCGTCGCGCAGGTGCTGCGCCTTCATGCGGTAGCCGTAGCCGGCGGCCTGCACCACGGCGCTGCACATGGCGCGCTCGCCGTCGAACAGCGACACGCCGACCACGCCTTCGTGGCCGACCACGGCGATCTCGGTGGTGGCGCCGTCTTCCATCACATACAGCAGCGACACGATGGCGGTGGTGGGGAAATGGACATACTCCATCGCGCCGCCGAATTCAAACAGTTCTTTGCCAAAGGGCAGGGTGACGAGTTCCAGATGTTCGAACAAGGACTCGAGCACATCACGCGGAAGCGCGGCCAGCAGCTCGTTTTGCTGGGTGCCGCTGTAGCTGACAACAGGCCGCGACGCAACCTTAAACTCTTTCGAATCGACCGCCATGGTGCTGGACGCGGTGGATTTCTCGGTTGCGTTGACTTGGGTGTTGTTCATATTTTCCTCACTAATCTCTGGCTATACAAATCACGTCGGGGAACATCTGACGCGTTGGTGCCACTTTAGGGGGAATGTTAGTTTGCGAACATAAGAGGAGTGGACGCACAAATGTAGGCTTGCAACATGGTTGGGTGTAGGCCTGCTCCTACACGGCAACTATATTTCTCATCGGGGCGGGTGCATAATGCACAAATCCCAGGCTAAGGGCGCACAACATGCACGTACTTGTAGTGGAAGACGACGCCGTACTCGCAGACGGTTTGAGCCGCGTGCTGGGCGGCCACGGCATGGTCGTCGAGGTGGTCGGCGACGGCGCCCGGGCCGACGCG
>DATMSN010000276.1:0-1988 GCA_035565375.1 Duganella sp.
GGCGGCCGCCGACGTGCTGGTGCTGGTGACCGGCGAAGAAGCCGCCGGCCTGGAATTCGCCAGCGCCGCGCGGCTGCGCGTGCAGGTGGCGCCGACGCCGGACGACATTGTCGAGGCCTTCCGCGCCATGCAACTGCCCGAAGGCGATGGCTTTATCTGGTGCGCGGGCGAGGCGCTGATGGCCAGGCAAGTGCGCGACATCCTGTTCGTCGACAAGGACTTCCCGCGCGAGGCGGCGCGCATTTCCGCGTACTGGAAGAAGGGCGCGTCCGCGCACCACGAGAACCTCGAGTAGTTCTACCGCAGCTGCGCGAGCAGCGCGTCGGCGCCGTTGCGCACGCCGGCCTTCGAGGCGTCCATCAGTCCCAGGCTGGCGCCCAGGTTGTACGGACCGGGATACTGCTTGGTGACGTAGGCGTTGACCAGTTGGTTGGTGGAGGCGTCGTACGGTTCGACCGCGTACATCGCCGAGCCGGTGAAGGCGCCCGGCAGTACACGCCGATTTGTTCTTCGCCGGTATGACGCCACGATGACAAAGCGATAGGAAAAAATGATGTGGCTAAATTGCCCAAAGTGAGAGAACGCACGCACCGGGCTGGTGCAACAGGCGCACAATATGTGTCTCGTTAAGGAGATAATCATGTCCAGCAGCCACACTTTTCGTCCCGATCTGGTGTCGTCGGAGATCGTACAAACCGGTATCGAACTGGCGGATCGGGAAGGGCCGGACAGCGCCGCCGCCTACCTCAGCGAGCGAGGCGTGCTCGAGCCGGTGATCGCGCGCGTGGTGTCGGAACCGGCGCACCGTCGCAACATGGGCCGCCTGCGCGGCAAGGACGAGCATTTGCTGGCGGAAGAGGCGTCCCGCTACAAGTTCATCGTTTGAACCGGTGGCCCGAAACCGTTGGCGGATGACGGCGTTCCGCCTAATCCGTCTTCTCCGGGGTGTTGCTGGCCTGCCACGGCCAATGTTGCACCGCCGCGAGCCTTTCCGGCAGGGGTTTTCGCACCTTCCCACACCAATTTGCGTGTTGCGGTGCAATATTAATAATCCTTTACAAAATCCCTCGTTGCGCTAGAGTTCACCTACCGATGATAACGCTAACTTGACGTTGGCCGACATTACCGCACAAATCCCAAGTTCAGACGAGAGAGCTTACGGCAGCGTAAGCGTTTAACTCAGAACTGAAATGATAGCGCTACCTTACCTTGGAGAGATGGATGGACAGTTCCAGCAGCCCGCAAGACAACTCGATACGCTGGGTCGTCATGGGCGTGAGCGGCTGCGGCAAGAGCACGGTCGGCCAGGCGCTGGCGACGGCGCGCGGCGTGGCCTTCGTCGAGGGCGACGCCTTTCATCCGCCGGCCAATGTCGCCAAGATGTCGGCCGGCCTGGCGCTGAACGACGACGACCGCACCGATTGGCTGCTGGCGCTGCAGGCCGAGGTGGCCGAGGCGCGCCAGGCCGGCGTTGGCCTGGTGCTGTCCTGTTCCTCGCTCAAGCGCCGCTATCGCGACCTGCTGCGGGCCGCCGATCCGGCGCTGCGTTTCGCCCATCTGAGCGGCGCGCGCGAACTGATCGCCGACCGCATGCAGGCGCGCGTCGGCCACTACATGCCGCCGTCGCTGCTGGACAGCCAGTTCAAGGACCTGCAACCGCTGCAGGCCGACGAGGCGGGAATCACCCTGGCCATCACGGCGCCGCCGGCGCAACTGGTGGCGCGGATACTGGCCAGCGAGGGAGGGGCGGACAGCCGGACGTGACGGACTGGCAGCACCAGGCAGCACAACGCAGCGGACCGTCAGCAGTACCGCGCGCGAAAACTACAGATAAAAAACGGAGACCAACATGACTACACCTACACGCAACACCATCATGCGCCTGGCCGTGGCCAGCGCTTGCAGCTGGATCGCCCTGTCGGCCCAGGCCCAAGCCCAAGCCGAGACCCAGGCTCAAACCCCGCCGGCCGGCGCGGACGCGCAGAGCG
>DATMSN010000277.1:0-1864 GCA_035565375.1 Duganella sp.
TGCGCGCCGCGCTGGCCGGCATGGACGGGCTCGACATCGCCATGGACGGCGACAGCATGCGCATTTCCTGCCCGCCGGCGCAGAAGGTGGCGCTGCTGGCCGCGCTGTTCGCCGACCAGGGCGCGGTGCGGCAGATCACCATCCACGAGCCGTCGCTGGAAGACCTGTTCCTCGGTTACGGAGGGCGCCATGCACAAGCGCGTTGATTGGCGCCAGGTCGCCGTGTTGGCCGGCAAGGAATGCCGCGAGCGCGTGCGCAACTGGTGGGTGCTGGCCGTGGCCGCCATCTTCGCCCTGTTCGCCCTGGCCATCGCCTATTTCGGCACCGCCCAGCAGGGCGCCGTCGGCTTCCACGGCATCGACATCACCATCGCCAGCCTGGTCAGCCTGGTCATCTACCTGGTGCCGCTGATCGCCGTCATCCTCGGCTACGACGCCATTGTCGGCGAGCAGGAGCGCGGCTCGCTGGAGCTGTTGCTGTCGATGCCGATCACCCGCTTCGAGATCCTGCTCGGCAAGTTCCTCGGCCTGTCCGCCGCGCTGGCCGTGGCCACCACGCTGGGCTTCGGCGCCGGCCTGCTGCCGCTGGCGTCGCAGCTGGGGCCGGACGACCTGTTCCACTACGCCGGCTTCGTCGGCAGCGCCGTGCTGATGGGCATGGCCTTCCTCAGCCTGGCCTTGTGCCTGTCGGTGATCGCCCAGGACCGCATGCGCGCCAGCGGCATGGCGATCGCCATGTGGTTCTTCTTCGTGCTGATCTTCGACCTGTTGCTGATGGGCCTGCTGGTGCTCAGCGACGGCACGCTGGGCAGCGGCGTGTTCGCCGGCCTGCTGATGCTCAACCCGGCCGACGTGTTCCGCCTGCTGAACATTTTCAATTCCGAACAAGTGCAAACCATGTACGGCCTGGCCACCGTGATGCCGGACAGCCTGACCAATCCGCTGGTCCTGCTGAGCATCATGCTGGGCTGGATCGTCGCCCCCTTCCTACTCGCCAATTGGAGATTCAAATGATTGCAAGCCCGCGCGCCGCCCGTCCGGCAACGTCCCGAAAAATGCTGGGAGGACTTCTGCTGGCGGCCCTGCTGGGCGCCTGCGGCCACACCGCGCCGTCGGCGGTGGCGCAGGAGCCGGGCGCCGACACCGCCTGCGTGCTCGACGGCATGCTGCTGCAGGACTTCCCCGGCCCGAAAGGCCAGATCGTCTACGCCGAGGGCAAGCCCGACTTCTTCTGCGACCTGATGGAGCTGTTCACCACGCTGCGCACGCCGGAGCAGAAGCGCGCCGTCGCCGGCGCCTACGTGCAGGACATGGGCAAGACCGACTGGGCCCATCCGAAGGGCAACTGGATTGCCGCCAAGACCGCCTTCTTCGTGATCGGCAGCAAGCTGCACGGCTCGATGGGGCCGACGCTGGGCGCCTTCTCCAGCGCCGGGGACGCCAACAAGTTCATCCAGCAGAACGGCGGCAACCTGCTGCGCTTCGAGCAGGTGACGCCGGAGATGGCCGACCTGTCCGGCGGCGTGATGCACGACAGCGGCATGTCGCGCTAAGGAGCGGCCATGGACGGCATCACCCGATTGGACCAGAGCGCGCCGGTGGCGCTGGACGAAGTAATGGACGAGGACGCCTTGCGGACGCTGTTCGCCAAGACCAGCTACCAGCTGCGCGAGTCGCGCAAGTCGCTGTTGCGGCGCTACGAGGTCGACAGCGAGGAGGCCTTGCTTGAACGCATAGTGGGCGGCGCCGTCGAAACCCACCCGGCCTACGAGCACTACCTGAGCGCGCGCATCATCGAGCAGACCCGCGACCAGGTGCGCGCCGAGCTGGCCGCCCACATCGCCGCCGGCGCGCAGGCCGAGCT
>DATMSN010000278.1:0-4860 GCA_035565375.1 Duganella sp.
CGGCTGGGACGTGCACCTGCTGCTGCGCGAGGGCTCGCCGGCCGGCGGTTTGCCGGCGGAGGGGCCGCGGCTGCATGTGCACCGCCACGACGGCTCCACCCTGCAACTGATCGAGATCATGCGCGCGGCCGCGCCGGAGGCGGTGTTCCATCTGGCGTCGCTGTTTTTGGCGACGCACAGGCCGGAGGACGTCGAGCGGCTGATCCATTCCAATCTGCTGTTCTCGACCCAGGTGGCCGAGGCGATGGCGGCGTGCGGCGTGCGCCGGCTGGTCAACACCGGCACGTCGTGGGAGCATTACGAGGACGCCGCCTACAATCCGGTGTGTTTGTACGCGGCGACCAAGCAGGCTTTCGCGGCGCTGCTGCATTACTACGTGGAGTGCCACGGTTTGCGGGTGGTGACGCTCAAGTTGTTCGATACCTACGGGGCCGGCGATACGCGCCCGAAGGTGCTCAACCTGCTCAAGCGGGTCGCGCTGGAGGGGACGTCGCTGGGGATGTCGCCGGGCGCGCAGCTGGTGGACCTGGTGTATATCGACGATGTCGTCGACGCCTTCATGCTGGCGTACGAGCGCCTGGCGGACGGGCGCCAGCAAGCGGCGATGGAAGAGTACGGGGTGTCGAGCGGGGCGCCGCTGCCGCTGCGCGACATCGCGGCGCTGTACGCGAAGGTCAGCGGCAAGCCGCTGGCGATCGATTGGGGCGCGCGGCCGTATCGCGACCGCGAGGTGATGGTGCCGTGGCACAGCTATCGCGCCGTGCCGGGCTGGCGTCCGCGGGTCGATCTGGCCACCGGCCTGGCCTTGTTCCACCAGGCCTGAACTGGCGCCGGCGGCCGATCAGGCATGGCGGATTACGGGGCCCGGCAGGGCCTGCGCCGCGTGGCGTCCGTCACGGCTCGCGGATCGATTCGTCCAGCGCCCGCGTCAACGGATACAGCAGATACGACATCACCGTCCGGTGCCCCACCACGATCTCCGCCGATAACGTCATCCCCGGCAGCAGCCGCGCGCCCGGCGTCATCTTCTTCAATTCCCCCGTGTACGGAATCCGGCTCAGGTAATACGCGTCCATGCCGCCGCCGTTCTTGTCGGCCGCGTCGCGCTTGAACGAATCCTGGCTGATGGTGCGCACCTTCCCCTCCAGCATGCCGTGCTGCATGAACGAGAACGCGTCCACCTTCAAATGCACCTTGGCGCCCGGCTTGACGTAGCCGATATCGAGCGAATCGATCTGCACTTCGGCCTCCAGCTCCGCGCCCAGCGGCACCAGCGTAAACAGCGCTTCGGCCTCGCGCACGATCGAGCCGACCGACAGCTTGCCGATCTCCAGCACCACGCCGTCGGCCGGCGCCACCATCTGGATCATCTTGAGCCGCTTGTCGGCCTTGGCCAGTTGCTCGTTGATGCCGTCGCGGTCGCGCGAGGCGGCCAGCAAATCCTCCATCGCCTTCTGCCGCCAGCTCTTGTCGAACGCCGAACGCTCCGCCTCGGCCGACGCCAGCTCGCTGGCCAGCTCGATCGCCTTGTTGCGCTGCATGTCCATGTCGCGCTCGACGCCGAGGCGGCGGTCGCGCGCCTCCAGCAGGTGCATCTTGGCGCCGAACTGTTCGGCCATCAGTTGCTCCTGCATCGCCTCCACCTCGCGCAGCGCCTTGACCCGCTGCGCCAGGATCGCCTGGTCGTGCTTGTTGGTTTCCAGGCCGGCCCGCAGGCGCGCGATGTTCTGGTCCATCTTGGTCTTTTGCGCCTCGAAGTTGGCCTTGCGCTCGTTCGACAGCTGCGACTGCAGCTGGGCGTCGGCGCTGGAACCGCCGTCCACCGCGGCGCCCGGCTTGCCCGCCAGTTCGGCGCGCAGGCCGGCGGCCTGGGTGTCCAGGCTTTGCAGGCGCGCCCGCAGCTGCGATTCGTCGGCGGCGGTGAAGGTCGGATCGAGCGTGGCCAGCACCTGGCCCTTCTTGACGATCTGGCCGACGCGCACCTCGATGCTCTGGATGATCGACGTGTCGAGCGGCTGCACCACGATGTTGGGCAGCGGATTGACCAGGCGGCCGTGGGCGATGACGACCTTCTCGACCGGCGAGACGCTGGCCCAGACGATGAAGCACACGAACGCGAGCAGCATCACGTGCAGCGTGAGGCGCACGAAGCGGGGCAGCGGACCGCGCTCGATCGCGTCCGCGTCCGGCAGGAACTCGATCTCCGTCTCGTCCTTGCCGCGGCGCTTGAAGCTTAAAGGTGACTTGTTTGCTGGTTCCATAGGTGCTGGTAGGTTTCGCTTCGTGTGAGCAGTTCTTCGTGGCGGCCTGCATCCATCAGGCTACCCTGCTGCATGACCATGATTTTGTCGGCGTTGACGAGGGTCGACAGGCGGTGCGAGATCATCACCACCGTGCGCCCGACGGCGATGCGCGACAGGTTGCTGATGAAGATCGCCTCGCTCTCCGGGTCCAGCGCGCTGGCCGCCTCGTCGAGGATCAGGATGCGCGGGCGCGCCACCAGGGTGCGGGCGATCGACAGGCGCTGCTTCTGGCCGCCCGACAGGTTCGACGCGTTCTCTTCGAGCACGGTGTCGTAGCCCATCGGCAGGCGTTCGATGAATTCGTCGGCGCCGGCCGCCGCCGCCGCCTCCACCAGTTCCTCGAACGTGGCGTCGGGCTTGGTGACGGACAGGTTCTCGCGCACGGTGCCGCGGAACAGGAAGTTCTCCTGCAGGACCACGCCGATCTGGCGGCGCAGGTGCGACAGCTCGATCTCGCGCGCGTCGATGCCGTCGAAGCGCACGATGCCCTCCTGTACCGGATACAGGCCCTGTATCAGTTTGGTCAAGGTGGTCTTGCCGGAGCCGCTGCGCCCGACGATGCCGACCACGGTGCCGCGCTCGATCGTGAAGCTGGCCTTGTTGAGCGCCATGGCCTGCGCGCCGGGATAGCGGAAGGTGACGGCGTCGAACTTGATCTCGCCCTCGAGCACCGGCCGCAGGCCGTTGGCGCCGGCGCGGCCCTCGGGCGCGCGGTTCATGACCTCGCCCAGCATGCGCACCGACAGCGCCGTCTCCTGGTATTCGTTGACCAGGCCGACGAGCGAAATGAGCGGCTGCGTGACCCGGCCCGAGAGCATCTGGAAGGCGATCAGGCCGCCGACCGACAGGGTCTGGTCGAACACGTCGCCGGCGCCGACGACGATCAAGGTGACCGGCAGCAGCTTGCCGAGGAAGTCGGTGAGGGAGTTGCCGGCGATGGAGATCTGGCCGACGCGGAAGTGCATCGTGATCGCCTCGGCCGAGCGCTGGTCCCAGATGCGCCGCTGCGACGGTTCGATCGCCAGCGCCTTGACCGTGCGCATGCCGTGGATGGTCTCGACCAGCATGCCCTGGCGCTGGCCCTCGGCCGCGTACAGCGCGTTGAGGCGGCGCTGGAAGGTCGGCACCATGGCCAGCACGATACCGGCGATCATGGCCGCGAACAGCAGCACGATCAGCGCCAGCTTGAAGGAATAGCTAAATAAAATGGGCACGAACACCAGCAGCGCGATCAGGTCGAGCGCCGTGAAGAACAGGCGCCCGGTGAGGAAGTTGCGGATCTTCTCGAGCTGCTGCATGTGGCGCGTGACGACGCCGGCGCTGGTGGTCTCGAAAAAGTCGATCGGCAGCGACAGCAGGTGGGCGAACACGCGCCGCGTCAGGCGCATGTCGATCTTGTTGCTGGCCGCCAGCGTGAGGGTCTGGCGCAGGAAGCCGAAGGTGGCGTCGAACGTGAGCGCCATGATGATGCCGACGGCCAGCACCTGCAACGTCGTCACGCTCTGGTGCGTGAGCACCTTGTCGATCACCAGTTGGAAGAAGATCGGCGAGGCCAGCGCCAGCAGCTGCATGGCGATGGCGGCGATGAAGATGTCGCGGAAGGCCGCCTTCTGCTTGAGGATCTCGGGGATGAACCAGCGCAGCCCGAACGGCTGGTGGGGGTCGGTCAGCTTGTGCTGGCGTTTGACGAACAGCACCTCGCCGCCCCAGCGCTTCTCGAACTCGCCGCGCGCGACCATGACCACGGCGGCGTTGGCGTTGGCCGGGTTGAGCACGGCGACCTGGTCCTCGGCGCCGGGGTGGCCGACCGCGTCGCCCGGCTTGACGCCGACGACGATGATCATATTGCCGTCGACCAGGCGCGCCATCAGCGGGAACACGCCGCCCTGCGCCATCAGGCGCGACCAGTTGAGCTTGTCCGACTTGGCTTTCAAACCGATATCGGCGGCGATGCGCAGCAGCGCGCCGTCGCCCGGTTCCTCCGCGCGCAACGCGTAGTCGTCGATCAAGCGCTCCGGATTGATTTGCAGACCATGATGCTGCGCGATGGCGGTCAGACACTGGATCGCGGTATGGGGAAATTTATCGTGCATAGGCCTGATTAATGGGAAAGAACTGGGCGAGGCCAAACCTTGCGTTCGCGCACTATCGAGCCACCCTCCGGATTCTAACCCAGCGCAGAGCCCGCAAACGCCTTTTGTTGTTTAGAAGCACAAGCAGGTTTACCCCGCTGTTCGACCGTTCAAAAAAAAACGGCAAGACCCGAAGGTCTTGCCGTCTTGGCGATGGCGCTAGTTCGGCTTACTTGGCGGCCAGGATGCCCTGGTGATGCGCGCCTTGCAGCGCTTTCAGACGCAGCGTTTCTTCGGTCGAGGCCGAGTTGCTCACTGCGCTCAGCTTGGTCTCGTAGCTACCGATCGCGCTGGCCATCGCCGCCACCGCCGTGTTCACGCTGGAAGGCACTTCCAGCTTGGCCGTGGCGGTGGTGGCCGCCGTCGCCGCGCCGAAGCTCGACATCGCCGACGCCAGGCCGCTGACCGAGCCGGTCAGGCTGGAG
>DATMSN010000279.1:0-5969 GCA_035565375.1 Duganella sp.
GATGGGCAAGGTCATGACCAGCAGCGCGTACTACATCTGACTCATCCGACGGCCGCTAAATGAATGGCCACGGAGATGAATGACCACGGATACACGTAGGGCGGATTAGCGCAGCGTAATCCGCCATGCATGCGCCGTCGAGACGCATACATGGCGGATTACGGCTTCGCCTCTCAAGGCCTACCGGAAGGTAGGCTGCCCCTTCGATGGGCCCCCGGGCGGTTAGCGGGCCTTGCCCGCTAATCCGCCCTACGTGGAACAACGCCGGACCTTATTCCACCTCAATAATTTCGAACGAGTGCGTGATCTCGGCCATCTTGCCCAGCATGATGGACGCCGAGCAGTACTTACCGTGCGACAGCGAAATCGCGCGCTCCACCGCCTCCGGCTTCAAGCCCTTGCCGGTCACGGTGAAGTGGAAATTGATCTTGGTAAATACCTTCGGGTCGACGTCCGCGCGGTCGGCCTTCAAGGTGCACTCGCAACCACGGATATCGGCGCGGCCCCGCTTCAAAATCAACACCACGTCATACGCCGTGCAACCGCCGGTGCCCAGCAGTACCATCTCCATCGGACGCGGCGCCAGGTTGTGGCCGCCGCCCTCGGGCGCGCCGTCCATGTTGACCAGATGGCCGGAGCCGGTCTGGGCCAAAAAACTCATGCCCGACGGGCCGTTCCAGCTGACTTTGCATTCCATCATTCTCTCCGTTAAAAATCGTTGTCCGTATTGTAAAGGAGTCCGGCGGCGAGTGGCTTGCATGAAGTTTTTTCTCTTGGACATCCACCACGTGGGCTTGATAATTTGACGCGACTTGTTTGATTAAGATCAAGGAGCATTCAATGAGCCAAGCTATCGAATACCTGTGTTCGTATGGTGATCTGACGCAGCCGGGCAGCACCGCCGTGGGCGAGCTGACCGACGACTTCACGTTGAATTCGCCGGTCGGCGTGCATGCCGACCGTTACGGCCGGCTGTGGGTGTGCGACACCGGCAACAGCCGCTTGTTGGTGTTCTCGGCCGACCTGTCGACCCTGCTGCACGTGATCGAAGGCCCGGGCGAGGCCACGCCGCGGGCGCCGCGCCTGCTGATGCCGTTCCATGTATGCCCGCACCCCACCGACCAGCTCATGTATTGCACCGACATGGGCCACGGCCGCGTGGTCGCCTTCGGCTACGACGAGCACGAGGTATGGTTCAGCTTTGCGTTCGGCGAGGGCGGCGACGATTATCTGCCGCTGTCCGATCCGAACGGCATCACCACCGTGCGCGAGCGCGACGGCGTCGACTACCTGTATATTTGCGACGAGTTCTTCCACACGAAGGACGACCTGGCCAGCCGCTGCGTCAAGTTCACTCTGGAGGGCAAGTTCGTCAGCCAGTTCCGCCGGGTCGGCGGGCCGGGTCCGGGCCATGAACTGCTGTGGCCGCAAGGCATCGCCAGCGATTCCAGGGGCAATATCTACCTCGCCAACACCGGGCATTACGAAGTGCTCAAGATCAGCACCGACTGGCCCGTCGTCGACGAGTGCGTGCAGGCGCCGCACGAGACGGTGATGCTGCACCAGCACGGCAAGCCGACCGGCATCGGCAAGTTCAACGTGATGCGCTCGGTGTGCGTGATCGGCGACCGCGTGTTCGTGCCCGGCCACATCGAGAACGCGATCGCCGTCTACAACCTCGAGGGCGAGCTGGTGACCGTGGTCAACGGCCTGCAGCCGTTGTGGAACCACCGCATGGAGCCGGCCTATTCGATGTCCGACCTGGCCTACGGCGTGCTGGAGGACGTGGTGTTCGTCGGCCCGTACCAGGTGTGCGCGGCGCAGGAGCCGGCGTGTATTTCGTCAGCGAGCCGTTCGCCTCGAGCGTCATCAAGGTGCGCATCCCGCGCATGCGGGGCGAGGAGGACGCGCTGCTGCTCGCGTCGGTCGGCCACCGGCGCGACGACCAGGACCGCTTGCGCAAGACCTCGCAATTCAATTGCATGACGGCGGTGCTCGGCATCGATCCGGACCGCCGGGCGCCGCCGCAGGAGCTGGTCGGCGGCAGCTGGATCGACCAGTGGGCCACCGCCACCACGCGCGTCTACCAATATTGGTACGACCAGTTCCGCACGCATGCGGGCATCGATCCGCTGGCGCGCATCGGGCGGGGCTCGCTGAATATCGATTCCGGCAACTGGTGCATGAAAACGTTTAATACCGATAGCGATCCTTACCACCAGATGCAGGACATGATGCGCGGCTTCTTCGTGCCGGGCGACCTGGCGATGGACGTGTATTACCCGCACACGCCGCCGCTGGGGCAGATCTGTCCGGGCACGCCGCTGATCTTCGTCACCAATTTCAATATGTGCACGGTGTCGATGTACCAGTTCAGTCCGTCGGGCTTCCTGATCAACTACGGCGTGCCGTTCGGGCGCGAGGGCGTGGGCGGCGACGGCACGCTGAAGGCGCCGCAGGGCATCGCCGTCAACAGCCGGGGCGAGATCTACATCGCCGACTCGCTCAACAACCGCATTTCGATGTGGCAGATCCAGCCGACCGGTTATGTGGTGTTCCGCAAGAACTTCCGCTGGCACGCGGACGAAGACTTCACCCCGTGCGACATCGCCATCGACGCCAACGAGCGCCTGTTCGTCTGCGACCAGTTCAATAATTGCCTGCGCGTGTTCGACCGCGAGGGCGGGAGCTTGTGGAGCTACGGCTACCTCGGCTATTGCGACGACGTCGATGTCGACTACGAAAAATTCATGCTGCCGGCCAGCGTCTGCATCGACGGCGACCGCTTGATGGTCAACGACCTGGTCAACCGCGCGCTGAAGGTGTTCCGCATCGGCGAGGACGGCCTGACCTACGAGACCGGCATTTCCGTGTTCAAGAAGTATCCGGACGCGGGCGGCGTGTGGATGCCGTACTTTATCCACGCCGCCAAGGGCCGCCTGTACGTGCCGGACACGACTTTCAATGTGGTCAACGTTTTCAGTTACGGCGAGCAGCAGGCGGCGCCGGACCAAATGGCGGCTTGACTCGGCTGGTGGTTCCCGCTTATACTTGTCGGCTTTCCGTTCGCTCAGGAAAGTAAATAAGAAGGCCGAGTCCGCTGAAGCAATGGCGGAACCACCATTTGAGCGTGTTTTACTATTTAGGAAGTCAACATGAAAACTTTTTCCGCTAAGGGCCATGAAGTCCAGCGCGATTGGTTCGTGATTGACGCGACGGACAAAGTCCTCGGACGTGTTGCCAGCGAAGTGGCACTCCGACTGCGCGGCAAACACAAGCCAGAATTTACTCCTCACGTCGATACCGGCGATTTCATCGTCATCATCAACGCAGGCAAACTGCGCGTGACCGGCACCAAAGCCACCGAGAAGACCTACTACCGTCACTCGGGCTACCCAGGCGGCATCTACGAGACCAACTTCCTGAAAATGCAACAGCGTTTCCCAGGTCGCGCTCTGGAAAAAGCAGTCAAGGGTATGTTGCCGAAGGGCCCACTGGGCTACGCAATGATCAAGAAGCTGAAAGTGTACGCTGAAGGTTCGCACCCGCACGCTGCCCAGCAACCTAAAGCACTCGAAATCTAAGGAACTGACATGATCGGTAACTACAATTACGGCACCGGCCGTCGCAAGAGTGCAGTAGCTCGTGTGTTTATCAAAGTTGGCACTGGCCAAATCATCGTTAACGGCAAGCCAGCGGCAGAGTACTTCTCGCGCGAAACCGGCCTGATGGTTATTCGTCAACCACTGGAACTGACCGGCAACGTCGAGCGTTTTGACATCAAAGTCAACGTGCACGGCGGCGGCGAGTCCGGCCAGGCAGGTGCTGTGCGTCACGGCATCACCCGCGCCCTGATCGACTACGATGCAGCGCTGAAGGGCGATCTGGCACGCGCCGGCTTCGTTACCCGCGATGCACGTGAAGTTGAACGTAAAAAAGTTGGTCTGCGCAAAGCACGTCGCGCAAAGCAATTCTCGAAGCGTTAATTTGTACGCTATGGCGCGCCGCTTGCGGTGCGCTGTCGAAAAAGCCGCCGGCCTTGCGCCGGGCGGCTTTTTTGCTATGGGGGTGTGGTCATACGCCCGTAGCGCATGCCTGATAAAATGACCCGATATCGATGCGTCGAGGTACCCGCGTCGCATCCCACGTCTGTAACACTTCATTCAAGGAACGAACATGATCAAAGTTGGCATCGTCGGCGGCACCGGTTACACCGGAGTGGAATTGCTGCGACTGTTGGCAGTCCACCCTGATGTGCAGCTGACGGCCATCACGTCGCGCAAGGAAGATGGCTTGCCGGTTGCCGATATGTTCCCTTCGCTGCGCGGCCGCGTGGACATCGCCTTCTCGTCGCCGGACAAGGCCGACCTGAGCAAGTGCGACGTGGTGTTCTTCGCCACCCCGCACGGCGTGGCCATGGCGCAAGCGCCCGAGCTGCTGAAGGCCGGCGTCAAGGTCATCGACCTGGCCGCCGATTTCCGCATCAAGGACAAGGCCGTCTTTGAGAAATGGTACAAGATCGAGCACACCTGCCCGGATCTGCTGGAGGAAGCCGCCTACGGCCTGGCCGAGCTGAACCGCGACGCCATCAAGGGCGCGCGCCTGGTCGCCAACCCGGGTTGCTACCCGACCACGATGCAGCTGGGCTACTACCCGCTGCTCAAGGCCGGCGTGATCGACGCCGGCGCGCTGATCGCCGACTGCAAATCGGGCGTCTCCGGCGCCGGCCGCAAGGCCGAGATCGGCACGCTGTTCTCGGAGTCGAGCGACAACTTCAAGGCGTATGGCGTATCGGGCCACCGTCACACGCCGGAAACCGTGGCGCAGCTGCAAAAGTTCGCCGGCGACAAGGTCGGCCTGGTCTTCACTCCGCACCTGGTGCCGATGATCCGCGGCATGCATTCGACCTTGTATGGCCGCTTGACCAAGGAAGTGAGCAACGAGGAACTGCAGGCCTTGTTCGAAGAGCAATACAAGGAGTCGCCGTTCGTCGATGTGATGCCGTTCGGCTCGCACCCGGAAACCCGCTCGACGCGTGGTTCCAACGTGCTGCGCCTGGCGCTGCACCGTCCGGACAACGGCAACACGGTCATCGTGTTGGTGGTGCAGGACAACCTGGTCAAGGGCGCGTCGGGCCAGGCGGTGCAGTGCATGAACCTGATGTTTGGCCTGGAGGAATCGACCGGCCTGACGCAGATCGCGCTGCTGCCGTAACGATTGCGCACTCGGGCGTTGATATTTCGCACCAAGCCCCCCATTTTTGAGGGGTCTGGAGCATAAACAACGCCAACGGTCTATAATGACCTAAATGTTTTCACGTAGGAGTCTGAAATGAATGCTGTCGCCGAATCGCTAGATGTAATCCCGTCGCCGATCATCTTCACCGATAGCGCCGCCGAAAAGGTCGCGCAACTGATCGAGGAAGAGGGTAATCCGGATCTGAAACTGCGTGTGTTCGTGCAGGGTGGCGGCTGTTCCGGCTTCCAGTACGGCTTCACGTTCGATGAAATCGTCAACGAAGACGACACCACCATGGTCAAGAACGGCGTTCAGCTGTTGATCGACTCGATGAGCTACCAGTACCTGGTGGGCGCCGAGATCGACTACAAGGACGACCTGGAAGGCGCGCAATTCGTCATCAAGAACCCGACCGCGACGTCGACTTGCGGCTGCGGCTCCTCGTTCTCGGTATAAATCGGTTCTAGTTGCACAACGCGGCGGACAACTTCGGTTGTCCGCCGTTGTCGTTTACGGAACCGTCCATCTAAATCCCCCGGGGTCAAGTCTAACATTCGGACACGGACTTAAGCGTACCGCTGCCTTTCTGCATGAGGTCGTGTATGAATGTTAGACTTGACCCCCGGAGGTTAGCGCGGGTAGAGGGCGCCCAGCACGCGCTCGCCGCTGGCGCCGGTCACGCTCGGCAGGTTGCCGGCCAGCCGCTCGCTGAAGCGGTGGCCCAGCCAGGC
>DATMSN010000280.1:0-2120 GCA_035565375.1 Duganella sp.
CCGGCGGTGGCGGCGCCGGCCAAGCCGAAGCCGGCGGCCGCGCCCAAGAAGCTGACCACGTCGCCGCAGACCAGCGGCGACGAGTGGGAAGAGTTTTAAACGGCATGTTGAAGCAGCGCCAATGCAGTAAATGAAGGAATACCCAATGCCGCACACTAAAGACACCGTCAAAGAGTTCGACTTCAACGCCAAGGATTTCGAACGTGTTCGCGGCCTGATTTATAAGCGCGCCGGCATTTCGCTGGCCGACAGCAAGCAGGAGATGGTCTACAGCCGCCTGGCGCGGCGCCTGCGCGCCACCGGCATCGCCTCGTTCGCCAAGTACCTCGACGACCTCGAGGCGGGCCGGCTGGGCGAGGAGTGGGAGTCGTTCACCAACGCGCTGACGACCAACCTGACCTCGTTCTTCCGCGAGGCGCACCACTTCCCGCTGCTGGCCGAGCACGTGAAGAACAAGCGCGAACCGATCACCATCTGGTGCTCGGCCGCCTCCACCGGCGAGGAGCCGTACTCGATCGCGATGACGGTGTGCGAGGCGTTCAACACCTTGACGCCGAACTGCCACATCATCGCCACCGACATCGACACCAACGTGCTGGCGCACGCCGAGAACGGCGTCTACACGATGGACCGGCTCGAGAAGATGAGCCCGGAGCGCTCGCGCCGCTTTTTCCTCAAGGGCAAGGGCGACCGCGAGGGCATGGCGCGCGTGCGCCCCGAGCTGCGCAACATGATCACGTTCAAGCCGCTCAACCTGCTGGCCGACGGCTGGCCCCTCAGCGGCCAGTTCGACGTCATCTTTTGTCGCAACGTCATGATTTATTTCGACAAGGCGACCCAGCGCAAGATCCTGTCGCGCTTTGTCCCGCTGATGAAGCCCGACGCGCTGCTGTTCGCCGGCCATTCGGAGAATTTCCTCTACGTGTCGGAGTCGCTCAAACTACGCGGCAAGACCGTCTACGAGTTGGACGATCAACACCGTGGCGCCGCGCAAAAAAGCGGCGCGACGCACACGAGATAACACATGGACCTCGAACAATTTGCCACCAACGTGTATTTCGACCGCACGTTCGATTGTGAAGCCGCCAAGATCCTGCCCGGCGAGTATTACTTCACCAACAAGGACATGCTGATCGTGACCGTGCTCGGCTCGTGCGTGTCGGCCTGCATCCGCGACCGCGTCACCGGCCTGGGCGGCATGAACCACTTCATGCTGCCCGACGGCGGCGGCGACGGCAGCCCGGTGTCGGCCTCGGCGCGCTACGGCACCTACGCGATGGAGATCCTGATCAACGACCTGCTCAAGGCCGGCGCCAAGCGCGAGAACCTGGAGGCCAAGGTGTTCGGCGGCGGCGCCGTGCTCAAGGGCTTCACGGCGATCAACGTCGGCGAGCGCAACGCGGCCTTCGTGCTCAGCTTCCTGCGCACCGAGAAGATCCGCGTGGTGGCCGAGGACTTGAACGACGTGCACCCGCGCAAGGTCTACTTCTTCCCGCGCACCGGCAAGGTGCTGGTCAAGAAGCTGATGCAAACCCACAACGACACGCTGGCCAAGCGCGAGATCGAATACGCCAGCCGCCTCAAGAAGGCGCCGGTGGGCGGCGAGATCGACCTGTTCTGACCGTGTCCAGTTTCGATCGAGTAGATAGAGCAGTTAGAGTAGTCAGAGGGCCAGGCCCGGAAAGTAGCGTTTTATGAAGATCAAAGTCCTCATCGTCGATGACTCCGCGTTGATCCGCAGCGTCATGAGCGAGATCATCAACAGCCAGCCCGACATGGAAGTGGTGGGCGTGGCGCCCGATCCGCTGGTGGCGCGCGAATTGATCAAGCAAACCAATCCCGACGTGCTGACCTTGGACGTCGAGATGCCGAAGATGGACGGCCTCGATTTCCTGGAAAAACTGATGCGTTTGCGCCCGATGCCGGTGGTGATGGTATCCTCGCTGACCGAGCGGGGCTCGGAAATCACGATGCGCGCGCTGGAACTGGGCGCCGTCGATTTCGTCACCAAACCGAAAATCTCGATCCAGGCCGGCATGCGCGAATATACCGAACTCATCACCGACAAGATCCGCGCCGCCTCCAAGGCCCGCGTGCGCGCGCGCGTGCTGCCGCAGCCC
>DATMSN010000281.1:0-4103 GCA_035565375.1 Duganella sp.
GGCGGAAATCACGCGTCGCGGCTGGTCCGGCGCCGTGCCGCATTTCCGTGGCTGCTCCGGCGAACCGAACCTGGCGCCGCGCTTCTATCATTCCGGCGACTCCGGTGAACTGGACTGGATCATCCGCCGCCTGCATCCGAATGCGAGCGGCAAGTTCTACGCCTGCGGCGTGTCGCTGGGCGGTAATGTGCTGCTGCGCTGGCTCGGCGAATCGCAGCACCAGGCCGACTTCGTCGACGCCGCCTGCTCGGTGTCGGCGCCGCTCGACCTGGCGCAGGGCGGCGTGTCGCTGTCGAGCGGCTTCAACATGATCTACACGCGCATGTTCCTGCAAACGCTCAAGCCCAAATGCATCGCCAAGCTGCGGCAGTTTCCCGGCCTGTTCGACCTGGACGCGCTGCACGCGGCGCGCGACCTGTACGCCTTCGACAACGTCGTCACGGCGCCGCTGCACGGCTACCGCGACACCGACGACTACTGGGACCGCGCCAGCGCCAAACACGTGCTCAACGACATCACGGTGCCGACTTTGGTGCTCAACGCCAGGAACGATCCCTTCCTGCCCGGCCGCCACCTGCCGCAGCGTGCGGCGCCAAACGTGGTATTGGACTATCCTGCCGAGGGAGGCCATGTCGGCTTCGCGGTCGGCGGGCTGCCGGGCAAGCTGCACTGGCTGCCGCGGCGTCTGATTCACTTTATGGAAGGCGCCAACGACGGCATGGATAACGGTATGGATGAGACTCGGACGGCGAAGCAACATGGATGATATCGTCAAGCAGGCCCTGGCCAAATGGCCGAACGTGCCCCACTGCTACGGCTGGCTGGGACTGGACGCGCGCGGCAACTGGCGCATGCGCGACGAGCGCGCCCAGCAGCTCAAGCTAGCCGGCGACAAGCTCGCGCACGAAGCGCTGATCGCCTTCATCGTGCGCAACTACGCGGCCGATGAACGGGGTTGCTGGTATTTCCAGAACGGCCCGCAGCGCGTGTACGTGAACCTGGAAGCGACGCCCCACATCGTGCGCACCGATCCGTCCTGCGGCTGGCTGCTGCACACCGGCACGGCGATGGGCGGCATCGACAAGGCGGTGTTGACCGAGACCGGCGCGCTGGTCTTGCGCAGCGGCGAAATCGTCGCCCAAGTCGACGACCGCGACTTCGCGCAGGTGCTGCCATTGCTGAGGATGAACGACGAACCGGTGGCCGACGAGACCTTGCTGGAATGGATGGAGAGCGACGCGCACTCGGTCGCCTCCACGTTGACGCTGACCGATCACGAGCGTCAAGTGCCGGTGCACCGTGTGGCCGCCGCGCAGCTGGCGGACCACTTCGGCTTCGTCAGCGAACCGTCCGCCCCGGGGTAAGGTCGGAGCCCTGCCGCAGCCGGTCGAACGGATTGGTCGGCTGGTTGGAGAATGGACTGTTCGGGTTGTTGGAGCGGTTGTTATCCTCGGCGCCGGAGCGCACCTCCGCCTTGAACGCGGGCCGGTTCTCGGCCTCGCGCAAATCCTTCTTGCCCTTGTCGCCCATCTCCTCGCGGCGGCGCGCCTGCAACTCGCGCTCGCGCGCATCGATCACGGCCTGGTCGTAGAAGGAGGCGTCGGGCGCCTTGCGCGCATAACTGAGCTGGTCGAGCGCCGACAGCACGCCGCCCTGCAACACATACGACTCGGCCAGCGCGATGTGCTGCAACGCCACCTTGCCCTGCTTCGAATACGCCTGCGCCAGCAAATCATAGGCATCCGGATCTTCACGGTAGGACTGCACCTGGTCGCGCAGATAGCTGGCCGCCTCCTCGTATTTGCCGGCGGCGATCAACGCCTCGCCATACTGGTGCGCGATGCCGCGCGACAGCGGATAACGCTGATGCGCCGCCTCGGCATCGACCAGCGCCTGCGCGATCACCGCCTTGTTCTCCGGCTGCGCCAGCTTGATCTCGATAGCGGTGCTGACGAAAATCGCGTCCGACGACGGCTTGGGCGCCGCGCTGAAGGTGCCGGCGGCGGGCGCCTTGTTGAACGTCGCGCGCGCCTTGTCCAGCCACACCTGCGCGTTGGCGGTGTCGCCTTTTTTCAGCGACAGGAAGGCCATGCCGTATTGACCGGCCGTCAGCTGATGACGGCTCTCCTGCAGCATTTGGTTCTCAAAAAACGTCTTCGCCTCGGCATAGCCCTGCGACGTCTGGTCCTGCAGCACGCGCGCGCGCGAACGCACCAGATAAAAGTCGAGGCTGTCGACGCGCTGCTTGTACGGCTGGTCGCGGATGCGCGCCTGGATGTCGGCGATGCGCTCGGTGGTCAGCGGATGGCTCTGCAGATAGGCCGGCACCAGATCGCTGTAATTGCGCGTGGCGGCCTGCATGCGCTGGAAGAAACCCACCATGCCGGACGTGTCGAAGCCGGCCTCGCCCATGATCTGGAAGCCGATGCGGTCGGCCTCGCGCTCGGCGTCGCGGCCGAAGTTCAGTTGCCGCTGGATCGCCAGCCCCTGCCCGCCCATGAATACGCCCATGGCCGCGTCGCCGCTAGCCCGGGACGCCAGAGCGGCCAGTATCATCGCCGCCAGCGGGATCAGCGCATCCTGCTTCTGCTGGCCGATCGAGCGGGCGATGTGGCGCTGCGCCACGTGGCCGATCTCGTGGCCGAGCACGGACGCCAGTTCCGATTCGGACTGCGCCGCCAGCAGCAACGCCGAGTGCACGGCGATGAAGCCGCCCGGCAGCGCGAACGCGTTCAGGTTCGGATCGCGCACGGCGAAGAAGTAATAGTCGAAATTGGCCTCGCCGCGCGCGTCGGGGCGGGCCGCCACCAGCGCGTTGCCGAAGCTGTTCAGGTATTCGAGGATGGGGCCATCGTCGAGGAAATCGCGGTCGCGGCGGATATCGCGCATGATCTCCTCGCCCAGCTTGCGCTCCATCAGCGGCGACAAGTCCTGGCGTTCGGTATCGCCCAGCGCCGGCAAGTTGGGAATCCTCGCCGGGGCGAGCGCGTTCTGCGCCATGGCCATCGGCATGGCGACCAGCAGGGCGGCCGCGATCATGCGCATGCGCAGCGGGCGGCGGCCGTCAGAGGTAGGGGGGCAACGGTTCGATTTCACGGTGATATGATACCCGCAACCGGGGCGCTTACGCACGCCGCCCTCCACTGAATTATTTTGTTAGCTCTTGATCATGACCGACACCAAATCCGCCCCGCCAGCCGAGCACCTGACCCACTTCGACGCCACGGGCCAAGCCCACATGGTCGACGTCGGCGCCAAGCAGGAAACCCACCGCATCGCCGTCGCCAGCGGCAGCATCCGCATGAAGCCGGAAACCTTGGCGATCATCACCAGCGGCACGGCCAAGAAAGGGGATGTGCTCGGCATCGCGCGCATCGCCGCGATCATGGCGTCGAAGCGCACCAGCGACCTGATTCCACTGTGCCATCCGCTGGCGTTGACGCGGGTGACCGTGGATTTCGAGACCGATGAGGCCAATTCGAGCGTTCATTGCAAGGCGCAGGTCGAGACTTTCGGCAAGACCGGCGTGGAGATGGAAGCGCTCACTGCGGTGCAAGTCGGCTTGCTGACTGTGTACGACATGTGCAAGGCGGTCGATCGTGGCATGGTCATGAGCGATATCCGGGTGATGGAAAAGCATGGCGGGAAGTCGGGGGATTGGAGCGCAACGAGCTAGCGAGGTTTATCGTCAAAATGCAACGCTTTGCCACCGCGCCCACTGTCCATGACAGCATCGGCGATTGTCGCTTTGTTACTCTAAGTTAACGCGTATATAATAAATGGCACGGTAGTAATTTTTTGACGGTCAGCTTACCGTGGTCGCCCATGCGCCCGCGAGAAAGAAATTGAATGAGCAGCAACCCGCCCCAGAGCGAAGCCAAGACTCAGGAATACGAATTCGAGCAGATGAACCTGCAGGTGGGCGGCAGGATCCAGTTCATCACGCATCGGACCATCAAACCGATCCAGCACTTCTCGACCATCATCGGCTGGGTCAAGGACGAGTACCTGATCGTCAAGGTGCCGTTCGAGAACAACGCGCCGATCTCGATCAACGATGGCGACAAGCTGACCATCCGCGTGTTTTCCGGCGTGAACGTGTG
>DATMSN010000282.1:0-1830 GCA_035565375.1 Duganella sp.
GCCACGCGCGGCGCCGAGCCGGCGCCCATCGCGTGGGACACCGCGCTCGACGGCGCGGTCGACAAGTTCGAACAGGTCATCCGCGACCACGGCTCCGACGCCGTGGGCTTCTACGTCTCGGGCCAGCTGCTCACGGAGGACTACTACGTCTTCAACAAGCTCGCCAAGGGGCTGATCGGCACCAACAACATCGACACCAACTCCCGCCTGTGCATGAGCAGCGCGGTGGCCGGCTACAAGCAGACGCTGGGCGCCGACGCGCCGCCGGCCTGCTACGACGACCTGAAGCATGCGAGCTGCCTTTTCATCGTCGGCAGCAATGCCGCGTGGGCGCATCCCATCCTGTTTCGCCGCATCGAGGATGCGAAGGCGGCGAATCCCGAACTGAAGATCATCGTGGCCGATCCGCGCCGCACCGACACGGTGGAAATTGCCGACCTGTTCCTGCCGATCCAGCCCGGCACCGACGTCATGCTGTTCAACGGCATGCTGCACCTGATGCTGTGGGAAGGCTGGACCGACAACGGCTACATCGCGGCCCACACCAGCGGCTTCGATGCGCTGAAGACCACGGTGCGCGAATGCACGCCCGACAAGGTGGCGCAGATCTGCGGCATCTCGAAAGAAGACCTGCTCGCCGCGGCGCGCCTGTTCGCGACCTCACCGGCCACGCTGAGCCTCTATTGCCAGGGCCTCAACCAGTCGTCGAGCGGCACCGCGAAGAATGCGGCGCTGATCAACCTGCACCTTGCCACCGGCCAGATCGGCAAGCCCGGCGCCGGCCCGTTCTCGCTCACCGGCCAGCCCAATGCGATGGGCGGACGCGAAGTCGGCGGGCTAGCGTCGACCCTGGCGGCGCATATGGACTTCACGCCCGAAAACGTGGCGCGGGTCGGCCGTTTCTGGGCGGCACCCAACATGGCGACCAAGCCCGGATTGAAGGCCGTCGACCTGTTCCGCGGCGTCGGCGAGGGGCGGATCAAGGCGATCTGGATCATGGCGACCAACCCCGCCGTCTCGATGCCCGACGCCGGCCAGGTGCGCGAGGCGCTGGCCGCCTGTCCGTTCGTCGTGGTGTCCGACGTGATCGCCGATACCGACACCAGCCGCTTCGCGCATGTCCGGCTGCCGGCGACGGCTTGGGGCGAGAAGGACGGCACGGTGACGAATTCGGAACGCTGCGTCAGCCGCCAGCGCCCGATCTTCGCAGCCCCGGGCGAGGGGCGGCCCGATTGGTGGATCGTCAAGGAAGTCGGCCGCCGCATGGGCTGGCGGTCGGCATTCGCTTACGATCGTCCCGTCGATGTGTGGCGCGAGCATGTCCGGTTGAGTGCCTATCAGAACGATGGCGCACGCCGCTTCCGCCTCGACCGCGCGACGCCGGGCAATGCCGACTATGAGACGATGCAACCGTTCCGCTGGGGCGACGACGCCTTTGCCGATGGCGTCTATCCGACTCCGGACGGGCGGGCGCGGCTGGTCACCGTCACCCAGCGTCTTGGCGAGCGGCCGCTCGACCGCTGGCCGATTACGCTCAATACGGGGCGATATCGCGACCAATGGCACACGATGACGCGCACCGGGCTTGCCCCCAGGCTGGCGCGCCATCGCGAGGAGCCGTTGGTCGAGGTGCATCCCGACGACGCGGCGCGTTTGGACATCGCCGACGGTGCGCTGGCCCGCGTCTCGACGCCGCGTGGCGAGAGTCTCTACCGCGTTGCCGTGACCGACGCGCAGCGATCTGGCGAGCTGTTCGTCCCGATCCACTGGACCGACCGCACGTCGAGCGGCGGCCGCACCGGGCTGCTCCCACGTCCGCTCGTCGACCCG
>DATMSN010000283.1:0-2097 GCA_035565375.1 Duganella sp.
GGGCGAGAGCGCGCGGCGCTGGCCGGACGCCGACCAGCGTCTGCGGCAACTGGCGGCCAGCCGCGACGTGGTGATCAGCGTCTACGCCCAACTCATGCTGAGCAGGCAATTCCCGTAAAACCGATCTCGCCGCGTCCGCCCGCCCGGGGCATCGCCAGCCCATCGCCCGGATGTGGTACATTCACGCCTCGAATCTCCTCCGCCGCCACGCCATGTCCTCCCTGAAGTACCTCAGCGCCTATTCCGAGCAAACGCAGCAGCAAGTGACCCAGCTACTGGCCAAAAACCAACTGGGCGAAGTGCTGCTCAAGCGCTACACCAAGCCGCACGAGCTGCGCACCGACAAGGCGTTGTACCAGTACGTGCAAGGCTTGAAAGATGAGCACTTGCGCAACGCCGAGCCGATCAACAAGGTCGAGTACGACAGCAAGATCCACGTGATCAACCACGCGCTGGGTCTGCACACGTCGATCTCGCGCGTCCAGGGCGGCAAGCTCAAGGCCAAGCACGAGATCCGCGTCGCCACCATGTTCAAGGAGGTGCCGCTGGAATTTTTGCGCATGATCGCCGTGCACGAGCTCGCGCACGTGAAGGAAAAGCAGCACGACAAGGCGTTCTACAAGCTGTGCACGTACATGGAGCCGAATTATCACCAGTTCGAGTTCGATCTGCGGCTTTACCTGACCCACCTCGATAGCGGCGCCGGCCGGCTGTGGACGTAACGACATTGTCATACGCTTGAAACAATCCAGCGTTAGCATACCGATTCATTATTAACTCACTACTAGTTAATAAATGAAAAATGCTGCCGGAGCGTTGAAGCGCCCGACCTTCCAGTTATTAACCACTGCCAGGATCATCCTATGACCAGTCCTACCCAACACGTCCGACCCGCCGCCAGCGCGTTGGCGGCGGCGATCGTCGCCGCCGTCTGCATGGCGCCACAACTCGCCTCCGCGTCGTGCGGCAACACCACCGCCAAGATGCGGGAAATCCTCGGCACGCAATACACCGCCGACACGCTGGTGCTGGCCCACCGCGGCCTGTGGGGCAAATATGCCGGCATCCCTTCCCTGCCCGAGAACTCCCGTGGCTCGCTGCTGCAAGCCGATTCCAAGTGCATGGACGGCGTCGAACTCGACGTCAAGGTCACCAAGGACGGCGTGCCGATCCTGATGCACGACTTCAATATCGGCCGCACCACCACCGCCTGGACGGTGCTCGGCGGCGCCAAGTACAACCCGTCCACCAACCAGGGGCAGAACCCGGCGGTCAGCACGCTGCCATGGAGCACGATCGCGAAGCTGCTACTCCTCACCCCGGACCGCAGCGTCGACACCGGCTACCATCCGCCGCGCATCGACGAGCTGTTCGACTACTGGAAAAAAGAAGGCATGACCGTGCCGATGGTGTTCGACACCAAAACCGCCGACGCGGTGCGCGCCGTCCACGCCATCGCGATCCAGAAGTTCGCCCACCCGAACGACGTGGTGGCGGTGAAGGTGAACGCCACGCTGTACCCGCACCCGACCAACTTCGTCGGCGACGCCAAGTACATCACGGCGATCCCGGTGTTCACCACCAACATGCTGTCGAAGATCGACGTGCCGGCCAGCCGCGTCGCGTGGCAGAACTTCGTCAACACGCTGGAGATCAACGTCAAGCAGGACGGCGGCCTGCTGCAGGGCCAGATGAACGAGGCGAAAAAGGCGGGCAACCGCATCGGCGTGTTCCACGCGATTCCCGACGGCCCGGTGGCGGGCCAGTTCTACCAGAACACCGGACAGTGCTGCTACAAGCTCTCGAGCCTGTACTTCTCGTACTCGGGCGGCAAGGACACGGCCGACAATCGCGGCGACCAGGGCTATCTGCTGTACCAGGGCTTCGGGCTGATCACCACGGACGATCCGGTCGGCGTGAACAGCTTCCTGGGCGATCACGGCAAGCGCTTCTCGCACGTGCACTAACCATCCCAGCCGGCGCCGCTTGTCACCCGGCGGCGCCGGCCTTCAACAGAAAGGCATCCCATGTGGAATCGACGACACCCGGCGCGCGCCGTCGCCGCGCTGATCCTGATCTTGAGCAGCCTCGCGCAGG
>DATMSN010000284.1:0-10185 GCA_035565375.1 Duganella sp.
GATCCGCGACGAGGGCGCGACCGGCCGCGGCGCCAAGCCGAAGGCCGGCCTGACCGGCTTCACGGTCTCGAACCTGCTGCTGCCGGGCGCCGTGCGGGCGTGGGAGAACGACATCGACGTCACCGCGCCTGTTGCTGGTTACCGCGACACCAGCGCCGCCAAGGCGTACGGCAAACCGGACCGCATCGCCTCGGCGCTGCAGATCATGATCGAAGGCCCGCTCGGCGGCGCCGCGTTCAGCAATGAATTCGGCCGTCCGGTGCTGGGCGGTTACTTCCGCACCTACGAACAGAATATCGGCAAGCAGTTCGCCGGCGCGCAGGACGCGGTGTTCGGCTACCACAAGCCGATCATGATCGCCGGCGGCATCGGCAACATCTCCGGCCAGCACACGCACAAGAACGACATCCCGGTCGGCAGCCTGCTGGTGCAGCTGGGCGGCCCGGGCATGCGCATCGGCATGGGCGGCTCGGCCGCCTCGTCGATGGCGACCGGCACCAACACGGCCGACCTGGACTTCGACTCGGTCCAGCGCGGCAACCCGGAAATGGAGCGCCGCGCCCAGGAAGTGATCAACGGCTGCTGGCAGCTCGGCGCGAAGAATCCGATCATCTCGATCCACGACGTCGGCGCCGGCGGCCTGTCGAACGCCTTCCCGGAGATCACCAACGACGCCAAGCGCGGCGCGATCTTCGACCTGCGCAAGATCCCGCTGGAGGAAAGCGGCATGGCGCCGAAGGAAATCTGGTCCAACGAATCGCAGGAGCGTTATGTGCTGGCGATCGCGCCGGACAGCCTGCCGATGTTCAAGGCGCTGTGCGAGCGTGAGCGCTGCCTGTTCGCCGTCGTCGGCACCGCCACCGAAGAGCGTCAACTGAAGCTGATCGATCCGGAGCTGGGCAACGAGCCGGTCGACATGCCGATGGACGTCCTGCTGGGCAAGCCGCCGAAGATGCAGCGCGACGCGCATCACGTGCAAAACGACTTCCCGGCCGTCGACCTGACCGGCATCGAGCTGGAGGAGGCGGCCAAGCGCGTGCTGCTGCTGCCGACCGTCGGCGACAAGTCCTTCCTGATCACCATCGGCGACCGCACCGTGGGCGGCATGTCCGTGCGCGACCAGATGGTCGGTCCGTGGCAGGTGCCGGTGGCCGATTGCGCCGTCACCGCGATGAGCTTCGAGGGTTATCTGGGCGAGGCGATGGCGATGGGCGAGCGTACCCCGCTGGCCGTCATCAACGCCGCCGCGTCGGGCCGCATGGCCGTCGCCGAATCGATCACCAACATCGCCGCCGCGCCGATCAAGGATATCTCCGACATCAAACTGTCGGCCAACTGGATGGCCGCCTGCGGCCAGCCGGGCCAGGACGCGGCGCTGTTCGACACCGTCAAGGCGGTCGGCATGGAACTGTGCCCGGCGCTGGGCATCAGCATCCCGGTCGGCAAGGATTCGCTGTCGATGCGCACCACGTGGAAGGACGACGGCGATTCGAAAGCTGACGGCTTTGGCACTGCCAAAGCCGTCACCTCGCCGGTGTCGCTGATCGTCTCGGCCTTCGCGCCGGTGTACGACGTGCGCAAATCGCTGACGCCGCAGATCAAGACCGATGCCGGCGACTCCGCCATCATCCTGATCGATCTGGGTCGCGGCAAGAACCGCCTGGGCGCCTCGGCGCTGTCGCTGGTCATCGGCCAGCTGGGCAACGAGACGCCGGACGTCGACAGCCCTGAAGACCTGAAAGCCTTCTTCGCCGCGATCCAGCGGCTGAACGCCGACGGCAAGCTGCTGGCCTACCACGATCGTTCCGACGGCGGCTTGTTCGGCACCTTGACCGAGATGGCCTTCGCCGGCCGCGCCGGCCTGTCGATCAACCTCGACATCCTGACCTTGGAGCAGGGCCATGGCGCCGACCAGGGCGACGCCAAGAACTGGGCCGGCCAGATCGCCGAACGCCGCAACGAGCAAACCCTGCGCGCGCTGTTCTCCGAAGAGCTGGGCGCCGTGATCCAGGTGCGCGCGGAAGAAAAGTCGCTGGTCATGGACGTGCTGCGCTCCTTCAACCTGGGCGCGTGCAGCCATATCATCGGCAAGCCGAACGACCGTGGCGCGATCGAATTCACCCGCGACGCCAAGGTCATTTACAACCAGCCGCGTTCCGCGCTGCACCGCCTGTGGAGCGACACGAGCTGGCGCATCGCCCGCCTGCGCGACAATCCGGCCTGCGCCGACGCCGAATACGACCGCATCCTGGACGAGGCCGAACCGGGCATGACGCCGAAGATCACCTTCGACCTGGCCGAGAATGTGGCCGCGCCGTTCATCGCGACCGGCGTGCGTCCGCGCGTGGCGATCCTGCGCGAGCAGGGCGTCAACTCGCATATCGAGACCGCTTACGTGATGCACCAGGCGGGCTTCAACGCCGTCGACGTCCACATGAGCGACTTGATCGCCGGCCGCGTCAAGCTGGACGACTTCCAGGGCATTATCGCCGTCGGCGGCTTCTCGTACGGCGACGTGCTGGGCGCCGGCGAGGGCTGGGCCAAGACCATCCTGTTCAACGCCGCGCTGTCCGAGCAGTTCGCCCGCTTCTTCGCGCGCGGCGACAGCTTCGGCCTGGGCGTCTGCAACGGCTGCCAGATGATGAGCAACCTGAAATCCATCATCCCGGGCGCGCACGCGTGGCCGAAGTTCACCACCAATAAATCGGAGAAATTCGAAGCGCGCTTCGCGATGGTGGAGGTGCTCGATTCGCCGTCGATCTTCTTCAACGGCATGGCCGGCACGCAAACCCCGATCGCCATCGCCCACGGCGAAGGCTACGCGGACTTCAGCCAGACCGGCAACATCGCCGAGGCGGTGGCGGCGATGCGCTTCGTCGACCAGCGCGGCGCGGCCACCGAGGCCTATCCGTTCAATCCGAACGGCTCGCCTCAGGGCCTGACGTCGGTGACGACGGCCGACGGCCGCTTCACGGTCATGATGCCGCACGCCGAGCGCGTGTTCCGGTCGGTGCAGCAGTCGTGGCATCCGGAAGCGTGGGGCGAGGATTCGCCATGGATGCGGATGTTCCGCAACGCCCGCAAGTTCGTGGGCTAAATAGAAAAGAGCCGGGTGAAAACCCGGCTCTTTTTTTATCGGCGGCCTGTTGGACGGTCAGGCTGCCCGGCGGCCCTGTTTGCGGCGGCTCGCCAGTCCAATGAGGCCGAGGCCGGCGGCGAGCATCGCGTAGGTCTCCGGTTCCGGCACGGGCGCGACCAGCAGATTGCCTCCATAGTATCCAGGCTGCATGCCGCTCAGGTATGGAGGAAATTCCAGCCCGGTGGCCTGGGTATATGCCGAGGAACCATAGACGACGCCCCAAGTCGTACCGATCGAGCCGGAATAGCCGTAGGGATCGCCGTCGCCGAAGTTGCTGGCGCCGACGTAGTAGACATTACCGGCGGTTAATGTCACAGCGGAAATGGCTTTGTAGCGGAAATCACCGATCAAGGTGTCGCCGCTGACGACAGCGGTCGAGGCGAGCAGGTTGCCGTTCTCGTCCCACAGGCCGACCTCATGGCTGGCGGCAAAGCCGTCATGCTCCCAGTCGAAAGCGCCCAAGGCGGTCACCGACAACGGCGTATCGGCGGTGAAGGTGTATCCCAAGGTCCATGGGCCGTCACCGTCATAGATCGCATAGTCGATTGGCGTGAGGGCCGGCCTCTCGTCGGCCTGCGCATGTGCATGTCCGGCAAGGACCCCCAACAAAGCGAGCGCCAGCACGCTGTATTTCGTCATCATTTTCATCATCTTCCCCAGGGTTTGTAGACATTAAAGAGCGCGGCATGTCGACGCGGCGGTGCGCGGCCGGTCGCAAGAGGTGCAAGGTCATTGCAATAATACCACTGACGTTGTAATTTGCGCACGTTTTATTGGTTTGTATTTCGTCCACGACAGGCGGGTTTTGCCCGCGCAACGGAGCTCGTTGCGTAGTGGGGGAGGGCGTCGTCGTCGCAAGCGAACCGCGCAGTCATCGCGGCGCTTCAAATATCGGAGCCGGCGTGTTTATTCGCCTCCCGATAGCTCAGCGGGGAAAGCCTGGCTCTTTCCTCCGAAGTGAATTCGCGCACCGCTCGTGGATTGTGGCGCGCGTAATCGCGGAGCGCCCAGCCGATGGCTTTCTGAATAAAGAATTCTTTTTCGTGCGCGCGCTGGAGCGAATACGAAAAGAGTAGCGTTTGATTGGTTTTATCCCGCCATCCCAGCTGGTGTAATATCGCCACCCGTCGGACCCACATATTCTCGTGGCCGATCGCTTGATCCATACCGTCATGCCGATACCGTAGAACCTTGCCAATCACGGAAGCGAGTGCGTCCACGGTATCCCACCAGGATTTGGATTGCACCAACTCCATCAAGAAAGGCAAATGCCGGGTATCGAGTTTGTTGCTGTGCATCGCCAGTAAATCGATAGCCGCGTATTGATATTCCCGCTCAGGGTAATCCCATATCTCCCGCGCGATATCAACTAATTCAATTGCGCTATTCGGTTGCCAACCCTTGTACCGCGTTTTGACCACGGCGCGCCGCGCGGGCGTCGCCACGCCGAGAAACTCGAACTGATCGCGCATATACGCCGCCATGGAAGCGCGGTGGGTTGGGATGGCCTCGCACCGCAGCGCGAGCGCAAGGGATTTGGTATCCGGAGTCATAGGCATCCAAGGGCGAGAGCAAGCCAAATATTAGCACGTAACCGCCAAAATCTGGCGTGTGCAACCGGGGCAGCACAGCCTTGACCCCGTCTAAACCACGTAGGGCGGATTAGCGCAGCGTAATCCGCCAGGCACCGTCGACGGCCCCCGTCGATCAAGGCGCTTAAAATGATATAGTAGGTTGTGGATAGCCGGACCCGGTTCGTCCCTATAAATTTTCCAAGGAAGCAAGATGTCTATTGATTGGCAATCCTTCACGCCGTGGTCATCGCTAGCCGGCGGCATATTAATTGGCGCGGCGGCCAGCATGTTAATCTTATTCAACGGGCGGATAGCCGGCATCAGCGGTATTATCGGCGGCCTGTTAAAATCGTCCGGCGGAGATATCGGCTGGCGAATCGCATTTATCGGCGGCCTGCTCGGCGCCCCCTTGATTTATCGCTTGATCGCGGAACTGCCGGCTATTCAAATCGACGCCGGCTATGGCGTTTTGATCGCCGCCGGCTTATTGGTTGGCGTGGGAACCCGCTACGGCTCCGGCTGCACCAGCGGCCACGGCGTTTGCGGGATATCGCGCCTGTCGCCGCGCTCCATGGTGGCCACGCTAATATTCATGGCGGCCGGCTTCGCGGCGACGTATGTGGTCCGACATTTGATGAATAACTAGAGGAGGGCACATGCGCATATTTACCGCTCTGCTGGCCGGATTGATTTTCGGCCTCGGCCTGATAATCTCCGGAATGGCGAATCCCGCCAAGGTGTTGGGTTTTCTCGACCTCGCCGGCGCCTGGGATCCGTCGCTGATGTTCGTCATGGGCGGGGCGATCGGCGTCGCCTCTTTCGCCTTTGCGGCGGCGGCCCGGCGCAAGTTGACGTTCACCGGCGAACCGATCAACCTGCCGGCGGCGCGTCAAATCGACCGCCCCCTGGTGCTTGGCTCGCTCCTGTTCGGCATCGGCTGGGGCGTGGCGGGCTTTTGTCCCGGCCCGGCCCTGGTTGGTGTGGGCATGTTGCAACCCAAGGCGCTGCTGTTCGTGCTGGCCATGCTGGCCGGCATGGGATTGTACGCATGGAGCCGGCGCGGTCAGGGCTGAAAAGCAAAACGCCCGATAACTTCATCGGGCGTTCCATGCGAGCGGGGCGGCAGGACCGCGCCGCTTTATCCAGGCAGTATTACTGGACTTTGGCTTTCTTGATCAGTTCGTCGCGGTAGGCGGCGATCTTCTTCTGTTGCAGCGCTTCGGCAACCTGGCCCTTGACTTCCGCCAGGCCCGGCAGTTTGGTGGCGCGCGATTCTTCCAGCTTGATCACGTGGTAGCCGAATTCGGTCTTGACCGGGGTTTCGGTGATCGCGCCCGGCTTCAGGGCCACCATGGCGTCGGCGAAAGGCTTGACCAGTTTGGCGGGAGTCATCCAGCCCAGGTCGCCGCCGTTGTTGGCCGAACCGTCTTTCGACACCTTGGCCAGCTCTTCGAACTTGCCGCCGGCTTTCAGCTTGGCGATGATGTCCTTGGCTTCCTGCTCGGTGGCGACCAGGATGTGGCGCGAATGGTATTCCTTGTCGCCGACCGCGGCCTTGTACTTGTCGTACTCGGCCTGGATTTCAGCGTCCTTGACCGGGTTCTTCTTGACGTAGTCGGCCAGCATGGCATTGATGGTGATGCTTTGCGCGGCGTTGTCGATGGCCGACTTCACTTCCGGCTTGTTGCCATAACCTTGCTTGCTGGCTTCCTGCAGCAGCACTTCGCGGCCGATCAGTTCTTTCTTGACCATTTCGCGCAGTTGCGGGCTGTCAGGCTGCTGGCCTTGGGCGACCACCTGCTTGACCATCTGGTCCACCTTGGCGGCGGGAATAGCCTTTCCATTGACGGTCGCGACGTTTTGCGCGAAAACCGGGGCTGCAACGACAGCGATCAGTGCTAACAACAGACGGGCTGGCTTCAACATCATTATTAAATCCTATAAAAAAACAAGAAATCGCACTCGGCGGTGCATTGTACCAACGCAAAATCAAAAACGGCGCCCCGCAGGGCGCCGCCTTCTATAACATTACTGCACTTTTGCTTTCTTGACCAGTTCTTCCTGATACGCTTGCAGCTTCTTCTGGGCCAGCGCTTCCGAAATCTGCGGCTTGACTTCTTCCAGGGTCGGCAGCTTGGCCGGACGGATGTCGTCGACCTTGATGACGTGGAAGCCGTTCGGGGTCTGCACCGGCTTCTCGGTCACGCCACCTTTTTGCAGGGCCACGAAGGCGGCCGAGAACGCTGGTGGGAAGGACGAAGGCGAGGCCCAGTCCAGATCGCCGCCGTTGGCAGCCGAACCGGTGTCTTTCGACGTCTTGGCCAGGTCCTCGAACTTGGCGCCGGCCTTCAGCTTGGCGATCACGTCGTTGGCTTCGGCTTCGGTCGCCATCAGGATGTGGCGCACGTGGTATTCCTTGTCGCCGGCCTGCTTGGTGAAGCGGTCGTACTCGGCCTTGATGTCGGCGTCGGAAATCGGGTTCTTCTTGATGTAGTCGGCGATCATCGCGTTGATGATGATGGCTTGGCGGGCGTTGTCGATCTGCGCCTTGACGGCTGCGTCCTTGCCGAAACCTTGTTTTTCCGCTTCCTGCATCATCACTTCACGGCCGATCAGGTCTTTCTTGATCAGTTCGCGCAGTTGCGGGGAATCCGGCTGCTGGCCCTGGGCCACAACCTGCTTGACGACAGCTTCGACGCGCGAGGTTGGGATAGCTTTGCCATTAACAACGGCAACGTTCTGTGCGAAAGCAGGCACGGCGATAACGAGAAGTGCAATCAGCAAACTGGCTGGCTTGAAAGTCATTATTAATTCCTGTAAGGGGAAAGTTTTAGCGAAATTGCCTGGAAGGAGTTAGATCAGCTATCTGTCTTTGTGTTCAATTATTCTGAAACCGATAGGACCGCTCCTGGCCGGGCGCTACATCATACTTCGGACGGAGCCAATGCGGTAATGGCCAATGCATGGATTTCTTTATGCATCATATCGTGCACGGAATCATACACGAGTCGATGTCTTGTGACGAGTTTCAGGCCCTCGAATTGTAACGAAACGATTCTGACGGTGTAATGGCCGCCGCCGGAGGCCGCGCCGGCGTGGCCGGCGTGCATCGCGGAATCGTCTTCCAGCACCAGTTCCACCGGCGACAGCGCGGCCTGGAAGCGGCCGCGCATGCGGTCCATGCGGGTATCGCTCATGTCGGATCCTTCATATGGCGCGACAAATAAATCGTCTGCGCAACAATAAACACGAACATGATGGCCGTCGAGCCGAACGCCTTGAAGCTGACCCACGAACTGGTATCGCCTTTAAATAGCACGAAGGCGACATACCAATTGAGGAAGCCCATGGCCACGAAGAAACCGATCCAGGCCCAATTGAGGCGCGACCAGATCAAATCCGGCAGTTCGATGATTTCGCCCATTGACTTGCGCATCAGGTTCTTTTTAAAGATGAATTCGCTGACCAGCAAACCGGCGGCGAAGAACCAATAGACGATACTTAGTTTCCATTTGATGAATACTTCATCGTGCAAGTAGATCGTCAGGCCGCCGAAGAAGACGAACATGCCCAGCGAGAACCACATGAGGAATTCGACTTTGCGCCCGCGCAGCTTCAGATAGGCGATCTGCGCCATCGTGCCGATGATGCCCACCAGCGTCGCCAGCACGATCGGCGACTGGTCCGGCGTGACCGACCCGCCGGAGATGATGCCGCTCAGATAAGTGTTGATGAAGTGCTGGGAGGCCTCGGCGTTCGCGCCCGAGAGCTTGTAGGCGGCGAAGAACAGCAGGACCGGGAAAAAGTCGAACAGAAATTTCATGGTGTCTTATTAGTCTTGTGGATCGAATCGTAACGAGGCCGAATTGATGCAATAACGCAGGCCGGTCGGCGGCGGGCCGTCCGGGAACACGTGGCCCAGATGGGCATCGCATACCGCGCAAATGATTTCGGTGCGCAGCATACCATGGGTGCGGTCGGTTTTCTCGATCACGTTGGCCGGGTCCAGCGCCTCGAAATAGCTCGGCCAGCCGCAGCCGGAATCGAACTTGGCGTCGGAACGGAACAGCGGCGTGTCGCAACACACGCAGGTGTAGATCCCATGCTCGTGATGATCCCAGAATTTGCCGGTAAATGCACGCTCGGTGGCGGCATGCCGGGTCACCTGGTATTCCATCGGGTCCAGCATGGCGCGCCATTCGGCGTCGGATTTGCTTACTTTATTGGTCATGGATTCGTGCTCGCTTAAGAAGAACAGCTGACTTCGAGATGGCTTGCCCAATCCGGCGGCAAAGCGGCGTAGTGGTCGTGCTCGGGCTGTTCGTCGTAGGGGCGCCGCAATACCGCCAGCAGGCGCTCCACCTCGGAAAAGTCCTTGTTTTGCGCTTTCTCAATGGCCACCTGGGCCAGATAGTTACGCAGCACATATTTGGGGTTGATTTGGTTCATCGCAAGCTGGCGCGCGGTATCGTCGCTGGCCTCCGCTTGCAGGCGCTCGCGGTACTGGATGGCCCAGGCGTCGAAGGCAGGGCGGTCGATGAACAGGTCGCGCAGCGGCTCGTCGCCGCCGGCGTCGGCCGCCCGCAAACCGCCGAGGCGGCGGAAGAAGAGCGTGAAATCGACGCCGTTGGACTGTATTAGCGCGAACATGGCGTCGAACAACGCGCGGTCGGCGTCGCCGTGCTGTTCCAGCTGCGTCAGCCCCAGCTTGGCGTGCAGCAGTTCGTCCAGCTTGGCGGCGAACGCCGGCTGGTAGACGTCGAGCGCTGCTTGGGCGGCCTCGACCTCGCCGATCAGCGGCAACAGCGCCTGGCCCAGCGCGTAGCAATTCCAGTGGCCGACCTGCGGCTGATTGGCGTATGAATAGCGGCCCTGCTGGTCGGTGTGGTTGCAGATATGGTCGGGATCGAAGGCTTCCATGAAGCCGAACGGCCCGTAGTCAAGCGTCAGGCCCAGGATCGACATATTGTCTGTGTTCATCACACCGTGCATGAAGCCGACCACCTGCCAGTGCGCGATCATGTGCGCGGTGCGGCGCGCGACTTCGCTCAGCAGGGCGACATAGGGATTCTCCTCGGCGCGCAGTGCCGGATAAAAACGGTCGATGACGTAATCGGCCAGGATTTTCAGCTCTTCCGGCTTGTTGCGGTAGAACCAGTGCTCGAACGAGCCGAAACGCACGAAGCTGGGCGCCATGCGGATCACGACGGCCGAGGTTTCGATCGTCTCGCGCACCACGCCCTGGTCCGACCCGGCGACCGACAGCGCGCGCGAGGTCGGAATGCCCAGCGCGTGCATCGCCTCCGAGCACAGGAATTCGCGGATCGACGAGCGCAGCACGGCGCGGCCGTCGCCCATGCGGGAGTAGGGCGTCAGGCCGGCGCCTTTCCATTGCAGTTCCATCGGGCCTTCGGCGGTGGCGACCTCGCCCAGCAAGATCGCGCGGCCGTCGCCGAGCTGGCCGGCCCAGAC
>DATMSN010000285.1:0-1744 GCA_035565375.1 Duganella sp.
GACCCCGACGACAGCCGGCAAGTCTGGTTCGGCGTCGAGGAGGGCGGCGTCTGGCGCAGCGCCGACGCCGGCGACAGCTGGCTGCGCGTGGACACGCCCGACGGCGTGATCCGCAACTCCGACATCCACGCGGTGGTGATCCTGCCCGCCGCCGCCGGACAGCCGAAGACCACGCTGGTGTTGACCGTCAACGCCATCTACCGCAGCACCGATGACGGACTGACCTGGGACGGCAGGTTGTCGAGCCAGCGTTTCGACGGCCTGTACTACACCCGCACGGCCATGCCCTTGTGCGGACCGCACGGCGCGCTGCTGCTGGCCATGGGCGACGGCACGCCCGGACGCGTCACCCGCCTGTACCGCTCGGACGACCGTGGCGTCAGCTGGACCCCGGCCACCCTGGCCACTACGCCCAACTCCACCTTCTGGGCGCTGGCCGCGCACGCGTCCGACCCGGCGCTGCTGTACGCCGGGACCAAGTACGGCGACCTGTTCACGTCGCGCGACGGCGGCCTGAGCTGGACCAAGGAATGGCGCGCGTTCAGCGAGATCGCCGCCGTCGCCTGGACCCCGTACACCGCGCCGTTGCAGGCGCATGCGCAATCGACCCACTGACAGGAGTCCGCCATGAACCCATCCACGCCCCCACCCGCGCTGCCGGTGCCGCGCATCAAACGCACCCATTTGTCGTTGTTCGTGCGCGACCCCGACGCCTCCGGCCGCTGGTACGCCGACGTGCTCGGCATGAAGGAGGCCGCGCGCGGCCCGCAGTGGGTGTTCATGTCGTTCGGCCAGAAGCACCACGACATCGCGCTGCTGCGCGCCGATACGGACGCCGAACTGGGCAACATCGGCATGCAGCACTACGGCCTGGAGATCGACGGCGACATGCAAGAGCTGCGCCGGCTGTACGGCATGCTGCTGCGCCGCAAGATCCCGATCGTCAAGATCACCGACCACAAGGTGGGCGTCGGCGTCTACTTCTGCGACCCGGACGGCAACCGGCTGGAATTTTTCTGCGAAACGGTCCGCGACGACGAGGAGGGCCGCCGCCTGCTGATGCAATACAACGCGCCCAGCGAGCCGACGCTGCTCGAGCCGCTGTACGACTGACCCACACTATTTTTCAACCACACTGGAGACCCATCATGAGCAAACCCGCCAACTTCGACGCCTTCCACATCCGCAAGTGGTACACCCAGATCGACGACACGCTGGCCAACGAAACGGGCCGCCTGGCCGATGGCGCGCCGCTGCGCAAGATCGTCATCGCCGCCGCCATCGCCAACCCCTACGCCGGCCGCTACAGCGAATCGCTGGACTTGATCGTCAACAACTCGCCGGTGCTGGGCCACGAGTTCGCGCGCCGCATCCGCGAACTGACCGGCGGCGACGCGCTGGAAAGCTACGGCAAGGGCTGCCTGGTGGGCAGCGCCGGCGAATACGAGCACGGCAACGCCTTCCTGACCGCCATCTTCGCCGATCCGGTGCGCGAGGCCATCGGCGGCGGCAAGTCGTGGGTGCCGTCGACCGGCAAGCGCGGCGCGCCCGGCACCGTGCTCGACATTCCGCTGGCGCACAAGGACGAGCTGTACGTGCGTTCCCACTACGACACCTTGTCGGTGTTGTTCCCGGACGCCCCCAATCCGGACGAGGTGGTGATCGCCTTCGCCTTCGCCAGCCGTGGCCGGCTGCACGCGCGCCTCGGCGGCATCAAGGCCGCCGACGTCGCCGCCTCCACGGC
>DATMSN010000286.1:0-13869 GCA_035565375.1 Duganella sp.
AAATTCCCCTCAAGGATAGTGATCGTACTGTCGGTGACCTCTTCAATGATCGCCACATGGCCAACGTCCTTGTACACGCCACTCCCGACGTTGATGATGGCGACATCGCCAGGCTGCGGCGCGTGGGCGTTGATGATGGCGAGCTTGCCCGTCCACGTGCCAAGGCCATACGGCAGCGACGGCACGCGGTCGCGAACGAAAAAGACGCAATTGTCGGAGTGAAGTTCGCGACCCAACATAACCGTGCCGACACGGCGCGACACCGTTGCCGGCCTTGGGACGCAAGGCGCTGCCGACCAATTTGTCTGTCCATCGCATGCGCAGCGTCCGCCAGCCATCTGCTTTTCAACAGGACAGTTTGCGGCTATCCGCTTGGCTGATTTTGCGACGGTGGGCACGGGAGCGCTGACTATGCTAACAGCGCCGTAAGCGAACATCGCCATCACGACGATAGAAACTGCCAGACGGAAGATCGGCATGGAGACACCCTCGATCAAAGACGAAAGAGAGTAATGATGATGACCTGACAGCTGTGTGCAGATTTGCGAAAACGCAGTGGGGTTAGCTACGTCATGTGCCGTTCTCAGGCGCGTGAAGCGTCCGGCAGCTGCGAGGTAGACCACGGTAGTCAAATGATCCCGATCACGGACCGTTTGAGAAAAATTCCGATGGCGACGCATAAAAAGCCCGCTAGAAGCGGACTAATTCTTACATCAGTCCAAACTGCTTCAAGAGACCGGGAAGTATTTGCCCAAGCACAATGGTCGTGAAAACCCACAAAATAATAGTGGTCTTGACCTCTGCCAGACTTGCCCTGAGCTCGGCGAGGTCCGCCTTTGTCGCGCAAGTGGCCTTGATGATTCCAAGGTCCACCTCGATCGCGGCAAGCCTGGTTTCAAGTTTTTCAATGCGCTTTTCCATCCGCCCATCATCCCCGTCGCCCGATACGTTGTCAATCGGCGGAGGCGGTGGGCGGGTTTCGTGAGTCATAGACAAGTTGCGCTTCGTACTCACCTCTTTTTTTGACAAATGTCCGTCAAAAAATCCGCTGCGGCTTCATGCGACCTCTGACTTGATTTGGGTCCGCTGCCGGCGCACAAAGACTAGGCGGCAGACATAAGGCTTGACCAGTCCCAACCCATCCTCCAGCTGTGAACGCAACAATGCCTTGCACCCTAACTACCTCTGGAGACATCATGGCAATTGACGTGTACCTGCAAATTGACGGCATCAAGGGCGAATCGACCGATTCGGCGCACCAAGGATGGATAGAGCTTACCTCGGTCCATATGGGGGTAGCGCAGCCCCGCAGCGCCACCTCATCTACAGCTGGCGGCCACACCGCCGAACGCTGTGAACATCGCACCATGTCATTCTCCAAGCTGGTCGACATGGCATCACCTATCCTGATGCAGGTCTGCTCCACAGGCAAGACCATCCCGAAAGCCAAGCTCGAATTCATGCGGGCCGACGGCGAGGGGAAACCAGTGAAATACTACGAGGTCGAACTGGAGAACGTCATGATCGCTAACATGGATCAGTTGATGAACGAAGGCAACCTTTTGCATGATGCTATTGGTATACGCTTCTCCAAGGTGAAATGGAAATATACCCAACAGAAGATCGGCGGTGGACTGGGCGGCAATACCGCTGGCGGCTGGGATCTCTCCAGCAACAAGTGCGCGTGAGGGAGCCGGCTATGTCTAAGGGAGTTCCAATTCAGCCTATGAGTTCAAAGGGCTTCATCATGCTGCCCCAAGCGCCCGAGGACGCGGGATATTACGTGTACGGGAATGTGAACAACGTGCCAGATACCGGAGCGCTGGCGCAATACGCCCACCCGAACCTGATGTCACTGATTTTTTACATTGAGCGTGAATGGCAGGCTATCGATGACCGCAAATTCGGCATTGGGAACATCAGCTTGGCCGATGGGAGGAAGTTCGGTCATGCCACCCATCGTAAGGGCATTGAAATGGATTGCCGCCCGGTTCGGAAGGATAAGATGGTTGGGCAAGCGGCTCGTTGTTCACGCTTCGATGCCGTCTATGATCGCGACGCGACACTCAGGCTGATATGCCTCTTTGCTGAGCACCCGATGGTGAACCTCATTTACTTCAACGACGACGTAATCCAGCAGGCCATCGGCGGCGGCATTGTGACATCATCCCTCGGGCACGACGACCACTTCCATGTCCAAATCAAGGAGATGCCATGAACGCCCGCCTAATCCTCCTCATCAGCGCGCTGATACTGTTTCCGCTAAGCCAAGCCGCCGAGAAAGAACCGCAAGGCCGGTATTTGGCTACGCCACTCAAAGGCGATTACTACGTCTACGGCGGAACGCTGTCTGAGAAGCTGCCGCCAACCGCGAAAGACCGGAAGGTATCATTTATGTTCAGCGGCCAGCTCGCGAGAGATTTGTTCAGTCAGATTGGGCCGGACGCGAAACATGCTTGCACCGCGACGCCCGGCTACCATGAAAGACGCAAGGGCGATCTCGTTTGTATCCTTGATGAAGGTGAGTACAGTTGCTATTTCGGGCTCGATGTGACGACAGGAAAAAGCACCCACGGAGTAATCTGTTGAGCGGCCCGAACTCAGAGATGGACAATAAAATTCGGATCGAAAGATAGCGACGCATAAAAATGCCCGCTGGAAGCGGGCTAGTTCTTACACAAGGCCAACCTTTTTCAAAAGGCCAGGCAGTATCTGTGCAAGCACAACTGCGGTTACAACCCACAAAATAATACTGCTTTTAACCTCGGCGAGGTCTGACTTGGTCGCGCACGTGGCCTTGATGATTCCAAGGTCCAACTTGATAGCGGCAAGCTCGGTTTCAAGTTTTTCAATGCGCTTTTCCATCCGCCCATCATCCCCGCTGTCTGATACGTTGTCAATCGGAGGGGGCGATGGGCGGGTTTCGACCGTGTGCGACCGCCGTAGTTTGATAACCGCCCGGAAATGAAAAAGGGCTACATTCTCGGCGAATGTAAGGATTCAGGAGACGCATGGCAAAAGTAAACTCACCGCAAGCCGGATCGCTGCCTTCAAGTGCCCACCAGAGAAAACGCAGGCTTTCCTTTGAGGTTCGGCGGCCCCCCTCCATCATGAGAAAAATAGCGGCTTGAATTCTTAAACAGACTCATTAGCGTTACTCCATCAAGCCCTGGCCTTCGCATAGTCGCAAATGCATGATAGCGAGATGAGGAGCCAGTCTACGTTGGGCTTTTTAACGGGGTTAGTCGGAATCGCCTATCCAGTGACACCCCAGATATTTTCTATGTAGCTCAGCACTCTATCAAAACAGGGCGTGTGAAAATCCCCCTCAATTTTTTCAAAAACTTAGGCCTAGTTCGCTAACGTGGCTATACCAAAATAGCAACATTTTGACAGTATTAGCACAAAGAAATCCTGTATCATATCCAATATCAGTAATCTTCATGGACTAGGTAATGATGAGACGAGCACTCGCTCTATTTTAGACACTATAACAATGAAAAATGAAATAAATATAGACAAAAATGCAGTAGCGCGTGTAGTCCGTGTGCCCCTTGATGCCTACTATCGGGCTGTGGAGGCTACGGGATATGATGGGAGTATCGAAAGGCCCGGCGACTGGGAAACGAACGAAGAGCTCTGCAGAGCCTTATCGAAATCGAAATATATTTCGCGACATCTGGACTGGATGTATGTCATTCAGCTTATCTATTGCGTGCTCGACAACCATTCACCTTTGAACCCATCTCAATTTGCAGAAGAGCTGGAAAAGCTAATCGTTGCGACCGCTGATCAACGGGACTATTTGGCAATCTTTCCTTTGAGCTTTAAACCCACCATGAACTCTTTACTTTTCCGCGTTCAAGAATCTGTGGTCAAGAACAGAGCCATTGGAAAATTTACGATTTCACCCGCAGTGTCGTCGTCCAAAGCGCTCAACAAGATTGTTGCAAAACACGGTTTTCCGCTCATCAATGAATCCGATTACCAGCATGCGATGAGGACGTCGGGCGAGGCATTCAGTAAGGGCATGCTAGTGACGTTCGAGATCCATGGGGCAGAAGATCAGCTACGCTGGAATGCAGGTAATGAGTTCAGTTTTTTTCGTCGGTTAATCGAGGTATTCGGCTGTCTCTTCGGGAACGGACCTACCGGTTTCGGGTCTAGCACGTCCGTTAATCATTTCTTTTTGCTTAATAAAACAGATGGTGTGATTAGACGATTTCCAACTAGAACGCCGTCGTCTATTGCACTGCCTCTCAATGATGGTCTGTTTCGCGCGATCTGCCGCCCTGCGTTCGGTGATTTCTTGTCGAAGGTGTCGTCTTCGACTGATACCATGTACGGCCGCATGCGAAATGCGATTAAGTTTTTCTCAATGGCTTTCAATGCAGAGGATGATGTAGCGAGCTTTTTGTTCTACGTCATCTCGATGGAATCAATTTTCTCGCGAGACAAGAATAATCCGATCAAGGTAACTCTGGCGGATTTTGGGGCCATGCTGTGCTTTCCGCCAGCACAGCGACTTAAGGCACACGAAAATATTCGCAAGGCCTATGACCTGAGATCGTCCATCGTTCACTCGGGAAAATCATCCGTCACATACAAAAATGTCGGGGCTGTCAAGGAGTTAGCCGCTCGAGCTATCTATGCCAGTTTGTTTCTGTGTTATCAAATCGAGGGGGGACAAGGAAAGATGGAGGATCGCTTCTTTAACCATTTACGTGATCAGAAGCTGGGACTTGTAAAGACAACCCCGCCACGTGCGCTTTGGGTTCTTCCAGAGATCATCTTCGCTGAAGACGACTAGTCATTGACCATCCTCCATTTAAGGGCCCGCGCCCTCAGCTTTGGCACAAGCAGTGTTGGTTAGCCAAATACCAAAGCGAGGGATGTCGTGCAACTGCAAATTAAAAAATCGAATCTCATGCGAAAAATTAAACTGATGGCGCTTCGGGTCAACGCTCAACTTACAGCAGCTTTTAAAAAGCCACAGCCCTTCACAAAGGAGCAGTTCCTGAGCGATTGCGCTGACAACTCCTTAATAGTCGCCAGCGTCAACGGCGCGATTAAACCTGCTCGATTCGCCATCTCGCTTGTTGACGATTCGAAAATTTTGGCAGTCGTCAAGAAAGTTCCTCGCGACAGTTACTACTTGGTTAAGGTTAGCAAGCCGGCTCTGCTAGTGCCCTGCCTTGAATTTCTGGTGCCCAGAATCGAGTCATATTTGAAGCGTCATACCGCCGAGCTTGATGTTGACCGGGATCTCTTCCTGAGAATGTGCACGTCGTGCGCCATCATGATGGTGTATTGGCACGAAGCAGCTCATGTCATATGTGGCCACCTAGACTATGAGGAAACGAACGGCGCACTCCCTACGCCGGACTGGACTGCCGACCCTGCATCTTTTGAAGCTTGGTTCGACCCTAAGTTGCATCCGCTGTTGCCAACAAGAACAATGGAACTTGACGCCGACATCCATGGAGCCCAGTTTGCTCTAGCGCATGCCATGCATTCGAGCGAGGTTTTTAAGAATGTTCAGCAGGAAACATTTTTACAGGCTTTCGCAATCGGAGTCAGAGGATTGTTTGAATACCTTACCTGGGGGAAGGCGCATACAACTCCAGCCGCGACCATAGAGCATCCCGCGCCCATTACTCGGGCCTACATTTCCATTACTCATGCAGTGGCGCGGCTGGACAAAATGGGTATCAGTCCCAGCGACATTGATCGGCTTCAGCAATTTGCGTTGACGGTGTTGCTTGAATTTGAAAGTTGCGATCTTGGAATGACCGTGAATCCGGACACATTAAAATTGACTTTAAAAACGGAATTGGAACTTTGGTCACTACGACACAAGGAGTTCGTTCCTTATCAACCGATATCTGCGAACCGCCAACGTGACAGTGATTGGTCCGCAGGTTAAAGCGGAAGTCGACGGCTCCTCGGTACAGTTGCTGCCCCCCATCGCGCACATGCCAGCGCCGAGCCGGCCAATTACGACCAGCATCGCCGGACCGGCGCTACTGGCACGTGAGCTGTTGGCCAAGCTCGCCTACTACATTCAGTGTAACTCAACGGTGAAGAAATGAAAAAGGGTTAGCACGAAACTAACCCTTTGTTTTTACTACTGAATTTGGTGGGCCTCCCGTGAGTCGAACACGGCACCAACGGATTATGAGTCCGCTGCTCTAACCAAGCATGAGCTAGAGGCCCAGGGTGTTGCAGATGCGCTGGGAACCGGCTAGCCCCTCTGACGCGCTCGCTTTTAAAACGAACTCGCGAGCATAAGGGCTAGCACAGCCGGCAGTCAAGCCTTAGTTGCCTTCTAAGAAGCTTTTCAGCTTGTCCGAACGGCTAGGATGGCGCAGCTTGCGCAGGGCCTTGGCTTCGATCTGACGAATACGCTCGCGCGTGACGTCGAATTGCTTGCCGACCTCTTCCAACGTGTGGTCGGTCGACATTTCGATACCGAAACGCATGCGCAGCACCTTGGCTTCGCGCGGCGTCAGCGAGTCGAGCACATCCTTGACGACGCCGCGCATCGACGCGTGCAGCGCCGCGTCCGACGGCGCCAAGGTGTTGTTGTCCTCGATGAAGTCGCCCAGGTGCGAGTCGTCGTCGTCGCCGATCGGCGTCTCCATCGAAATCGGTTCCTTGGCGATCTTCATGATCTTGCGGATCTTGTCTTCCGGCATTTCCATCTTGATGGCCAAGGTCGCCGGATCGGGCTCGGCGCCGGTTTCCTGCAGGATCTGGCGGGAAATCCGGTTCATCTTGTTGATGGTTTCGATCATGTGCACCGGGATGCGGATGGTGCGCGCCTGGTCGGCGATCGAGCGCGTGATGGCCTGGCGGATCCACCACGTCGCATAGGTCGAGAACTTGTAGCCGCGGCGGTATTCGAACTTGTCGACCGCCTTCATCAGGCCGATGTTGCCTTCCTGGATCAGGTCGAGGAATTGCAGGCCCCGATTGGTGTACTTCTTGGCGATCGAGATCACCAGGCGCAAGTTGGCCTCGGTCATTTCGCGCTTGGCCTTGCGCGCCTTCATTTCACCGGCCGCCATCTGGCGGTTGATGTTGCGCAGGTCCGGCAGCGGCAGCACGACGCGCGCTTGCAGGTCGATCAGGCGTTGCTGCAGCTCCTTGATCGTCGGGATGTTGCGGCCGAGGATGGCGCTGTAGGCGTGGCCGGCGTTGACTTCGCCGTCGACCCAGTCCAGATTGGTTTCGTTGCCCGGGAAGACTTTGATGAAGTGGGCGCGCGGCATGCCGCACTTGTTCACCGCGACGTCGAGGATCTGCTTCTCGATGTGGCGCACTTCGTCGACCTGGCCGCGCAGGGTGTCGCACAGCTTTTCGACGACCTTGGCGGTGAAGCGGATGCCCAGCAGTTCGTACGAGATCGCTTCCTGCGCCTTGATGTAGGCCTTGGAGTTGTAGCCTTCCTTCTCGAAGGCGCGGCGCATCTTGTCGAATTGCGTGGAGATGACGTCGAATTTGTCGAGCGCGGCGTTTTTCAACGCTTCGAGCTGTTCGGCCGAGAAGCCGGCGGCACCGGAGGCGCTCGCTTCTTCCTCCTCCTCTTCTTCCTCTTCTTCCTCTTCCTCTTCGTCGTCTTCCTCTTCGGCCGGCGCGGCGGCGACCGGCGCGGCGACCTCTTCGCTGTCGTCGACCAGGCCGTCGACGATTTCATCGATCTTGATTTCGTCGGCGCGGATGCGGTCGGAGGCGGCGATGATCTCGGCGATCGTCACCGGACAGGCGGAGATGGCCTGGATCATGTCCTTGAGGCCGTCCTCGATGCGCTTGGCGATCTCGATCTCGCCCTCGCGCGTGAGCAGCTCGACCGAGCCCATCTCGCGCATGTACATGCGCACCGGGTCGGTGGTGCGGCCGAAATCGGAGTCGACCGTCGACAGCGCCGCCTCGGCGGCGGCCTCGGCTTCGTCGTCGCTGGTGACGGTGGCCACGTTGTCCGACAGCAGCAGGGTCTCGGCGTCCGGCGCGTGCTCGTAGACGGCGATGCCCATGTCATTGAAGGTGCCGATGATGCCTTCGATCGCTTCGGGATCGACGATGTTTTCCGGCAAGTGGTCGTTGATCTCGGCGTACGTGAGGAAGCCGCGCTCCTTGCCGAACTTGATCAGGGTCTTGAGTTTCTGGCGGCGGCGTTCGAGCTCTTCCTCGGTGGCCTCGGTGTCCGACGAGAACGCGTCCTTGAGCAACGCCTTTTCCTTGGCCTTGCGGTCCTTGGCCTTGGCCTTGTCCACGGCCTTGAGCTCGGCACGTTCGACCGCGTTCAGCGCGGCGACTTCGTCGTTTTCTGGCTGGAATTCTTTCGGCTTGCGCCCGCGCCGGCCCGGCACTTTGACCGACGGCAGCACGTAGCCCGAGGTGTCGATGGCGGCCAGCGTGGCGGCGTCCGTGGTCTGGCTGACCGCGGGCGGGTTGCCGCTGGCGACGCGCGTTTCCGACTTGTCCGCGGTTTTGGCGGGTTGGGCGGTCACTTTGCTCGGCTTTGCAGCCGCTTTGGATTCAGGTTTCTTGATTGGCACAGGCGCTTTCGATTACACAACGACTTGCTTATTTAGGATAAAGTTTCTTGCGGTTCGATTTGTCTGGAACCCGCGTCTTCGAACTTGCCGACCCAGGTTCGACAATACTACGACTTACTTACACCCACTTACACCCGGTCAGGCCGACCGACCTCGACAGAATTCCACCGCCGTCGGCAAAATTCTACTGCATCCGGAGACGTGCGTGGGGGCAAGAAACCATGACTAGGTTAGATAGCAAACAGAAGATCCGCCGATAGCGTTCCACTGAAGGTTCGCCGCCTTAACCCGAGCTGGCCCTGGCCGCCGACACCACGTCTTTCCGTGTCGATCAAGAGCCTAACTTACTGAAAACAAACACACTCTGAATAAAAAACGATGCCAAAAGATACAACACTTAGCGTTTTATTATAGCACGCCACTTTTCAATATCCAGAGGGAAGAACCCCACTTCCCCCCTCTGCAAACATGACAAAAACATGACATCCCAAAACGCTCGGCAACCCCGCCCACCGCACCGCAACATTATCGGTTCGCCAACTCCGCTTGCGCCTCGCGCAACAGTTGATCTTGCTGCGAGGTCAACTCCCGATAGCGCACGCCAATCTCGTCGGACGACAGGCCGGCGGCGAACAGCTGACTCAATTCCTGCTTCAACGCGTCATTCTTGACCTGCCGGATGGCGCCGCGCAGGAACAACCGCACTGCATCAAAATCGGACTCGGACTCCTTGACCACTTCGGCGATGATGCCGTCGTACTCGTCGCCCTGCGACTTCAGATGTTGCGCGAACGCCGCGAAACTGCCGTTCGGCCCCATCGACTGCGCCGCCGCCACCAGCTGCGCCAGACGCTCGGCCGGCTCGGCGCCGAAGAACTGGAACGCCGCCAGCGCCGACGCGTCGATCTCGAGCGCCAGCGGCGGATGCGCCACCAGCAGCCGCACGATCTGCAATTCCAGCCCGACCGGCACCGGACGCCCGCTGCGGGGCGGAGCCTTGCGCGCCACCGCGACCGGCTTGGCCAGCTCGAACAGCACCTCGATCTCGGACGGCGTGGTCTGCGTCAACTGCGCCAGGCCGCGCACGATCTGCAGGCGCAACGCCGTCGGCGTCATCGACTGCAGCAAGGGCTTGGCGTCGAACTGCGCGCGCGCCCTGCCCTCCGGACTTTGCAAATCATGCTCGCCGACCACTTCCTTGATCAGGAACTGCGACAGCGGCATCGCCTCGTGGATCTCTTGCTCGAACGCCTCCTTGCCGTGCGCGCGGACGTAGCTGTCCGGATCGTGCTCGGTCGGCAGGAACAGAAACTTGATGGTCTTGTTGTCCGTCACGTGCGGCAGACAGGCTTCCAGTGCGCGCCGGGCGGCGCGGCGGCCGGCCTTGTCGCCGTCAAAGCTGAAAATCACCATGTCGGTCTGACGCAACAGTTTCTGCACATGATGGGTGGTGCAGGCGGTGCCCAGGGTCGCCACGGCCTGCGGGAAACCCATCTGCGCCAGCGCCACCACATCCATATAGCCTTCCGTCACCAGCACGTAACCCGCGTCGCGGATCGCCTGGCGCGCCTCGAACAAGCCATACAGTTCGAATCCCTTTGAAAATAAAGGCGTTTCGGGAGAATTCAAGTACTTCGGTTCGCCGTGGTCGAGGACCCGGCCGCCAAAGGCGATGACCTGGCCTTTGGTGTTTTTAATCGGAAACATAATCCGCTCGCGGAAGCGGTCGTACCGCTTGCGGTTGCCGCCGTCCTCGTCGACCTTGTCGATCACCAGGCCGGCCTCGGCCAGCGCCACCGCCTCGTAGTCGGGGAAGATGCTTTTCAGGCCGTCCCAGCCGGCCGGCGCGTAGCCCAGGCCGAAGCGGGCGGCGATCTCGCCGGTCAGCCCGCGGTTTTTCAGGTAGGCGATGGCGTCGGTGGCGCCGCGCAGCTGGGCGCGGTAAAAGTCGCAGGCCTGCGTCATCGCGTCCGACAGGGCCAGGCTTTGCGCCTGCATCTGCGCGCGCTGGGCCGGCGGGATCTTGTCGTCCTGCTCGGGCACGACCATGCCGACGTTCTGCGCCAGGTCCTTGACGGCGTCGACAAAGCCCATGCCCGAGTATTCGATCAGGAAGCCGATCGAGGTGCCGTGGGCGCCGCAGCCGAAGCAGTGATAAAACTGCTTGGTCGGACTGACCGTGAAGCTGGGCGATTTTTCGCTGTGGAACGGGCACAGGCCCATGAAGTTCGCACCGCCTTTTTTCAGCTGCACGTAACGTCCGACAACGTCGACGATGTCGACGCGGTTCAACAAATCGGAGATAAAAGATTGTGGGATCACAGGGCTGAGCGGTCGTGTAATTTTTCAGACTATACCGCCGCGCCGATCCGGTTTTGACGCGAATCAAGGCACGGCGGAGGTATAAACGGCGCCATCGGCGACACGTTGATTATGCCGGGGACAGCGCCTTTTTGACCAGTGCCGACACAACGGTCATGTCGGCGCGGCCGGCCAGCTTCGGCTTGAGGATGGCCATGACCTTGCCCATGTCCTGGGGACCGGCGGCGCCCGAGGCGGCCACGGCGGCGGTGACCTCGGCGGCGATCTCGTCGTCCGACAGGCCGGCCGGCATGTAGGCGGTCAGAATGGCCAGCTCGGCTTTTTCGATGTCGGCCAGGTCCTGGCGGTTGCCGGCTTCGAACTGGGTGATCGAATCCTTGCGCTGCTTGATCATTTTTTCCACGATGGCGACGGTCTGGTCGTCGTTGACCTCGATGCGCTCGTCGACTTCCTTGCGCTTGATTTCAGCCAGGATCAGACGGATGGTGGCCAGGCGCGACGCTTCCTTGGCGCGCATCGCGTTTTTCATGTCTTCGGTGATTTGTTCTCTCAGGCCCATGGCGATTTCTTTCAGTAAATTAGTGGTGTATAAATGCGAAAACCCGCTGCGGCGAACCGGAGCGGGTATCTTCCTAACTCAACCCGCGGCGCAAGCGCCATGCTGCCGGGTTGGGTCTGCGCAAAGCAGAATTAGAACAGTTTTTTCGGCAGTTGCTGGCTGCGGATGCGCTTGTAGTGACGCTTCACTGCGGCGGCCAGCTTACGCTTACGCTCAGCCGTTGGCTTTTCGTAGAACTCGCGTGCGCGCAGTTCGGTCAGCAGACCGGTTTTTTCGATGGTGCGTTTGAAGCGACGCATTGCGACTTCGAACGGCTCGTTTTCTTTAAGGCGAATAGTGGTCATGTAAAAATTCAAACCGTTTGAGGTTATAGGGAGAAAGAGACTATAGCAGCTTTTGCAGCAAAATGGAACCCCACAGGCCGTGTGACCGGCCCGTCGTGTGGTTTTCCCTGCAAAAACAATGCGGCATCAGTGGCACAACCTGAGGCAATCTTTCTATAACTTCAACGATTGCACAAGCGCCGCTACAGCAGGAAAGTCGAGTATATCAGACGGACTGGCCCGCCGCCACACCGGATGCCCACGCCCACTGAAAATTGTAGCCTCCCAGCCAACCGGTCACGTCGACCGCCTCGCCGATGAAGTACAAGCCCGGCACCTTGGTGGCCATCATGCTCTGCTGCGACAGCTCGCGGGTATCGACGCCGCCGCGCGTCACTTCGGCCTTCTTGTAGCCCTCGGAACCGTTGGGGGTGATGGTCCACTGGTTGACGGCGGCGCCCAGCTTGCGCAGTTGCGCGTCGGGCAGGTCGGCCAGGCGCGCGTCCAGCGCGAAACCGTGCGCCAGCAGCAAGCCTTCGGCCAGCCGCGCCGGCAGCCACTGCGACAACACATTGCCCAGCTGCTTCTTGATCGTGCCCTTGCCTTCGATCAGCGTGGCGGCCAGATCGAGCTCCGGAATCAGGTTGATGACGATGGGCGTGCCCGGCGTCCAGTAGCTGGAAATTTGCAGGATCGCCGGACCGGACAGGCCGCGGTGCGTGAACAGCAAGTCTTCGCGGAAGCGTCCGCCGGTCGGGTTGCGGCCCTTGAAGGAACCGGTCTCGACATCGACCTCCAGCGCGATGCCGGCCATTTCCACGAACGGCGCCCACGCCTGCGGGTCGAAGGTCAGCGGCACCAGCGCCGGGCGCGGCTCGACCATGCGCAGCTCGAACTGCTGGGCGATGCGGTAGCCGAAGTCGGTCGCGCCGATCTTCGGGATCGACAGGCCGCCGGTGGCGATCACCACGCTGTCGGCCTCGATCACGCCGCTATCGGTCTGCAACACGAAGCCGCCCTCGGCGAGCCGCTCGACGCTGCCGACCTTGCACGGCATCCACCAGTGGACGTCGCCGGCGGCGCATTCGTCCTTGAGCATGTCGATGATCTGTTCGGCCGAGTCGTCGCAGAACAGCTGGCCGCGATGCTTCTCGTGGTAGCCGATGCGGTGTTTCTTGACCAGCGCGACGAAGTCGGCGGCCGTGTAGCGCGACAACGCGCTCTTGCAGAAGTGGGGATTCTCGGACAGGAAGTTGGCCGGGCCGGCGTTGATGTTGGTGAAGTTGCAGCGCCCGCCGCCGGAGATGCGGATTTTCTCGGCCAGCTTGGTGGCGTGGTCGACCAGCACCACGCGCTTGCCGCGCTGGGCCGCGGTCGCCGCGCACATCATGCCGGCCGCGCCTGCGCCGATTACTGCCACATCAAACTTTGCCATTTTGGAATCCCATCAGATAAGGGGCGGTATTGTACGCGAGTCGCGCGCCTACTTCGCCCGCTTACTCGATCGGCTCGCTGACCCGCTGGCGCGACTGCAAGGTGCGCGACACCAGCAGGCACTGCGCCACCTGCTCGGCGATCGATGGCGGCACCGGCACGCGGCCGTCGAGCACCGACGAGATCCACTCGGCCGTGGCCGCCGCGCTCTTATCCTCCGGCAACAGCGGCAACTCGCCGACCTGGGTTTGCTTGGGCACCAGGGTCGTGCGCAGGCCGCCGTGGAACCAGTCGATCTGCTGCGCCTTGTTGGCGTTGGCCACCGTTTCACCCTCGGTGCCGCGCATCAGGAAGGCGTCGCCGCGCTCGTGCAGCGCGCACGTGGTGAAGTATTCGCCCAGCATTTCCAGATATTCGGGGTGGGTGTACGACACCAGCCGCAGCGCCGGCCCGGCGAACGGCTGCATGATCTTGACCAGCGTGTGGGTCGAGTTGCGCACGCCGAGCCGGCGCCGCAGCGACAGCATGTACGCCAGCTTGGGCGCCAGCGCGTCGATGGTGATGAAGGCGACGTGGCCCTTGGCGATCTCCTCCTCGGCCTCGGCGCGGTGCCGCACCGCCGTCACACCCAGCGCCTCGAACACCTCGGCGCTGGCGACGCGGCCGAGGT
>DATMSN010000287.1:0-9882 GCA_035565375.1 Duganella sp.
GCACAACCTGCTGCTGCAGGCGGTCGGCCCGGCCGCCGTGGTGACGCCGGACATCGCGCTGCACGCGGTGCAAAAGGGCGATGTGCTGCTGCTGTGCAGCGACGGCCTGCACGGCTGGGTGCCGCACGCGGAGCTCGAACAATGGGTGGGACGGTCGATGCCGCTGGCGTCGCTGTGCGCCGAACTGATCGGGTTGGCCAAGCGTCATCGCAGCCGCGACAACATTACCGCGCTATTATTGCGCATGTAATTGCCACTCTGGCACGATATATGGGTATTCTGACATGCGGCGGGCCCCACTCTCTCCTATAATGGGAGTGGAAGGCGCGCCCCCCCTGTGGCGCCATGTCACAATTGCATGAAGAACAAGTCATCATCCCGTACCCCGCTGGACCGCCAGCGCATCGCCAGGACCGCCTTGGCGCTGATCGATGAAAAGGGCATCAACCAGCTGGCCATGCGCAGCATCGGCGCCGCCCTCGATGTCGAGGCGATGGCCTTGTACCACCACTTCAAGAACAAGGCCGAGTTGCTGGACGGCGTGAAAGATTTTCTGCTCGACGAGCTCGACGAACGCGTCGCCGCCGGCGGCACGCCGCTCGAGCGCATCAGGTCGACCTTCCAGCAGCTGCGCCAGATGGCGCTGGAACATCCGGACATCACGCCGATGCTCGGCGCCAGCCGCTTCCGCACGCCGCGTGCGATGGCGTTTTTCGAGGAGCTGATCGGCCAGTTCCACGCGGCCGGCCTGGACCCCGAGCAAAGCGCGCGCTACTACGGCCTGCTGTTGCAATACACGCTGGGCTGCGGCCTGTTCGCGGTGGGCGGTCACGATCAAAACGCCACGCCGGCGCTGGCGGACCACCTCGCCGCGCTGTTCCCGCGCACGGAACAGGTCATGCCGTACGAGACGCTGGCCCACCGCGAAGCGAACTACCAGTTCGGCATCGGCCTGATCCTGACGGCGATGCAGGCCGAGAGCAAGGGCGCCTGACGGCGGTTGTGTTGGCCCGGACCGGATGCATCGCGCCGGGCGGCCGTTTGTAGGCTACTCGTCATCGATCTGCTTGATTTGTCGTCGCGCTACCATATAATAAAACTATAGGGAGCGTCGACATGTTGAAATTCAAAGTAACTACCGTGGGTGCTTCCGAAGGCTTGATCCTGAACAAAAAAGCCAAGCGGATTCTGAATGTGAAAAAGGGCGACACCCTATACCTCACCGAGGCACCAGATGGCGCCATGCGCATTACGCCCTACAATCCCGACTTCGAGCGCCAAATGACACTGGCCGAATCCATCATGCACGACGACCGTGAAATGCTGCGCGCGCTCGCAAAATGACATGGAACTGGGTTTCGCCCTCCGTAGTCTACGCCGTCCACGACAAGCAACTGGCTGAGCACGGCGGCCTGTCGGGTGTTCGCGATCTGAACGCGGTTGAGTTGGCGCTCAATCGGGCGCCGAACCTGGACGCGTATGGGAACCCGCCGCCTGACGTGGCCGACCTCGCCGCAGCGTATGTATATGGCTTGGCCACTAGTCACGGTTTCAGCGATGGTAACAAGCGCACCGCTTGGGTGATCGGCAGGCTTTTCCTGGCGATAAATGGAGTCCGACTTAAGTTCGCCCAAGCCGATGCCATTAACCTTATGCTAGCAGTGGCCGGCGGCAACAGTACAGAGGAACAAGTGGCAGCCTGGATTCGGCAGCGGATCGCCCCATAAGCGGACAAGCATGCTCAAGCCGGGTCGCCAGCTTGCAGCGGGCACGACGCCATGTCCTGCCCAAGGCGGCGCGCCAGTTCGCCGCGCAGCGCGTGCAAACCATCGATGCGCTGGTCGATATCGGCCAGCTTGCGCTCCAGCGCGGCCCGCAGCTGTGGGGCCGACGCGTCGGGCGCGTCCAGCAGCGGCAGATCGGCCTCGATCTCGGCCAGCGTGAATCCCAGCGACTGCGCCAGTCGAAGGTAACGCAGCCAATTCACCGCTTCCGGCGGATAGTCGCGGTAACCATTGGCGCCGCGCCGCGCGCGCAGCAGCCCGCGCTTCTCGTAAAAGCGCAGGGTGTCGCGACTCAGCCCCGTGGCGTCCGCCATCTCTCCAATCTGCATCAAATTTCCCTCATTCCCACTTGACCCTGGAGTGTACTCCAAGCCTTAGCATGTGACATCGCTAATGACTAACCAGGAGAGACCATGTATTTATCCACCGCCACCTTCCGCCGCATCGTACGCGCCAGCGCCATCTACGACGTGGTCGTGACAGCGCCCTTCGCCACGCCTTGGACGTTCGACCAGGCGCACACGCGGCTCGACGCGATCAACCAGGCGATGGGTGGCGCGGCCCTGCCGGCCTTCGCGCCGTTCCATGTGCTGTTCGCCTGCCTGCTCGGCAGCGTGGTGCTGGTCTGGTCATTGCTGCGCCTGACCGATCCGCAGCAACGCTTCGGACGCTACGACGGGGCGGCGCGCATGCTGTTTTCCACCTGGATGATCTGGGCGCTGCACGCGACGGGCGAACCGCTGCTTTGGCTGTTCATCGTGCCGGAGCTGGCTTGGGGCGTGATCCAGTGGATGCCGGTGATTGCCGTTGACCGGCACGGGTCCGGGAGGCCCGAGGGCACGCCTGATCCTGGTCCGGAAGTGAAACAAGCGGCCCAGCCGGGCTATTGAGCGCAGGCCACCTCAGCGCACCTGCATCTCCTCCACCGCCGCCAGCAGTTCTTCGTTCGTGAACGGTTTGCGAACAACGCCATGGGCACCCAGCGCCAACGACATTTGCAGACGTTCCTCGGAGTCGGCCGAGACGACGAGCGTCTTCAACGGCGCGGGCAGCTCGTTTTTTTTCAGAAAACGCAGCACGTCCAAGCCATCCAGGCCCGGCATGCGCAGATCCAGCGTCATGAGCGCCGGCTTGAAGATGGGCAGCATGGCGCCGGCCTCGAAGCCGTTCGACGCGACCGCCGTCTCGAAGCCCGCGCCGCGCAGCACGCGTTCAATGGCGCGCGCCATGTTCGGCTCGTCATCGACGATCAGTACGCGCCTTGGCTGGACAACGGCCAGCGTGTGGTCGGGGATGCCGTTTTTCCGCATGAATTCATGCAGCTCGTCGACCAACACCCGGCGATCGCCCCTGCCGGGCAATTTGTACGCCGGCAGCAGTCCGCGCTCTATCCAGCGTGATACGGTCCGGAAATTGACGCCGCAAATGCGCGCGGCCTCTCCCGTGGTCAAAACGTCCGACATGTCCCACCCTTCTTTTCGCGCCGCCGCGCCCAATTCGCGTTGACAGGATAGTCAGTTCGTCCCGAATAGGCAACATGTGATCGCCATATTGGCCGCCTCGTTGACAGGATAGTCAGGTAAGTCTATATTGGCACTAAGGGGTCGCATACGCGGCAGGCTGCCACCGGATCCGGGAGAAAATATGATGAGCCAGACCACCATCCGCAAAGCGCCGAGCGCTGCCGACACGCCAACGGTCAATTGGGCCGAGAAGCACTATCTGGTGGTCGACGATTGCGCCAGCATCCGTCAATTGCTGCGGGAGAGCCTGCGCAACATGGGCGCCAAGAACATCGACCTGGCCATGGACGGCCAGGAGGCGATGACCATGCTCATCAATAAGCGCTACGACATCATCTTGTGCGATTACCATCTGGACGGCGGGCGCAACGGCCAGCAAATCCTGGAAGAGGCGCGCAGCAACAATTCGCTCATGCCCAGCAGCATATTCATCATGGTCTCGGCCGAGAAGAGTTCCGATTCGGTGATGGGCACCGCCGAACACTGCCCGGACGCCTATCTGCTCAAGCCCATCACCGAGGGCATGCTCACCACCCGCCTGAACCGCGCGTGGCAGAAAAAACAGGTATTCCGGAAAATCGACCTCGCCTACGCGCGCAAGGATTATGCCCACGCGGCCATGCTGTGCGACATGCAGATCGGCGACAACAAACTGCATGAAAACGATTTGTTGCGCATGAAAGCCTCCCTGCTGCTCAAATGCGGCCAGCGCGACCAGGCCCGCGCCATCTTTGAGAACGTGTTGTACCACCGCGATTGCACCTGGGCCAAGGCCGGCTTGGCCAAGCTCCGACTACAGGACGGCGACTATGCCGGCGCCTGCCAAATGCTGCAGGATGTCATCGCCGGCAACGGCCTGTACCTCGACGCCTACGACCAGCTCGCCACCGCACACAAGCACCTGGGGCAGTCCGAGCAGGCCAACGCCGTGCTCGAGCGTGCGGCCCGGCTCTCGCCCAATTCGGCGCCGCGCCAAAAGACGCTGGCGGAAGTCGCCCTGAGGCTGGGCGACGTCGCCGCCGCCGAAAAAGCCTTCCGCAAATGTATCAGCGTCGGCGAACATTCGATCAACAGATCGGCCGATCCCTATTTCGGCCTGGCGCGCGTGTGCGGCATCAAAAAGGCCCCCAAGGAGGCCATGCAAATCCTCGCGACGGTGCAAAAGAAATTCGCGGGCGACGTCAGCGATCTGCGCGCCAAAATCACGGAGGGGCTGGTGTGCCTGGACAACGGCGACACGCGTAGCGCCACCGTCATCGCCGAGGAACTCGAAGCGATGCTGGCCACGGCCACCGCCGCCGTCCTGCCCTCCCCGAACACGTGCATGGATATCGCCACGCTGCTGCTGGAAGTGGGCATCAAAGAGCCGGCGGTCAAGCTGCTGTGCTACGTCGTCCAGAACAACGACGACGACAAGACCGTGCGCGACGAGGTGCAAAAAGTCTTCGAGTACGCCGGGATGGACGAAGAGGGAGCCAAACTGATCGCGAACGCACGCAAGGAGGCAACCGACATCATGAACCGGGGCGTGCTGCTGTGGAAGACCAACAAGCTGGATGAAGCGGTCGAATGGATGCGCGCCGCGCGGCTGAAATTGCCGGGAAACCTGCGCATCTTGCTCAACACGGCGCAGATTCTAATTTCGCACGTGCAAAAGCGCGGCTACGATCTGGCGCTGGCGGCCGAAGCGGCCGAGGTGCTGCACCAGATCGACAAGATGGCGCCCGGCCAGCTCCGCCATTGCGAACTGAGCGCGCAGTTGGCAACCCTCATGCCCGCCACTGCCGAGGTCGACCTCGTGGCGGTGATGCTGCACTGACGCCATCGCGCCCCGGTGCGGGATCAGATAGCCGACCGCTGCCGGCCACGGCAAAGGTCGGCGTAATCTTCAGCCCCGGCGCTGCATCAATCAACGCCCAATTGCTTTGCGGCTCGCTCGATCCCTGCAAAGATCGTCGCCGCAATCCGTTCCGGAAATCTCCTGGGTAGCCGCGCAGCCACCGCCTCGATGGCGCCGGGGACCCGCGCCAGCACTCTTTCGATAACGTCCTCCGCATCGGCGCGCAGGAAGCACTTGGCAGCGGTGCTGTTGAAGTGTCGGCGCTGCACGTCGGCGAAGCGGTAGTGCTTGTTCCTGCCCAACAGTGCCATCGCCAGCTTAGCCTTGCGCAGCGAATATTGATTCGCGCCGCCGCCCTCGATCGGCCAGATTGACATGACGTCGTAAAGGGGCGTGAGCGCGTAGCGACCAGCCGGCAACAAATGGATGCTGAAGTTCTTGGCATGGCCGTCCGGCGCGGCCATCAGCCAGAACAGCACTTGGCTTGTCAGCAGCGTCGTCAGGTCTTCCCCCGCGCGCTCCGAACCGCGCAGCACCGCAGCCAGATCCGACAGGCCCGGGCCGCCGTCACTCTCGTACTTCAAATGCGGCGGCACCCCGAGGGCCTGGCAAAAATCTTCCTGCGGCAGGCGCATGATCCATTTTCCGGAAGGGTGCATTCTGCGGTCGAAGCGCTCGACGCCGAGCACCTTCTGGCTGCCGAAGTTCAAGATTGCGGTCCGAGCAACTGGCAGACCGAATTCCGCCAATAGGTTCATGCATAGCCACTCGTTCTCCACCGATTCCGTCAAGTCGGCTTTGCGATGACCGACCAGGCCCAACGGCAATTTGAGGATGTGGGTGGTGGGCGTGGATCCGTGCGGCCGCAGCCAGCCGCCGTTGTGCCACAGAAGCGCGGTCTTTTCCTGCGCGCCCGCGAGCGCGAGGCGCAGCTCGTCGGCATCCGCGTCGCGCCCCATCGGGCCCGACCGCGTGACCTGGATCAGATGCCGCTCAACGTCCTCCTCGGACATCGGACTGCCATCGATGCGCTTGACGTCGGTGGGCGCTTCGTCCCCCCTGCAGCAACTGGACCGCGCCAACGCAATCCCTCCCGATCTCCCGCAGCAGATCGAACGCCTCAATGGACGCCAGCTTGTAGTGCGACGCCAGGCGCTTGCGGATAGGCTCGCTATCAGGCAGCAGGTTGTCGAAAAAATCGCGGACGACATCGCCCCGCAAGGGCCGCCTCGGCCAGCAGCCACGGCAGCATCAACGGCGTCCGCATTGCGCTGGAAGGCGACATGGTCACCTGCCCCGCATGTAAAACGACCGGAAAGATTGCATGCACTGCCCCTCGCATTCCAGAGGGCTGGAACGGAAAACAAGTTGCGCTTGAAGACGACCTTTGCATCTGTGGCTGCACTCCGCCGCCCAAACTGAAGCCGAGCCAAAGCCTGCGATGCCAGGTGATTGAAGATGTCGCTCCTGCAGCGTCCACGCACGATAGCGCGGATGCCTTGGCAAAGAACGATGACGAAATCATCGAACAGTTTTTCTCCCTGGCGGACGAAGGCGGTCAGGCGGTAGAAGGATTTCGCTATGACCTCTATGTGAACGACACCATTCATACAAAGGCTTCGGAATATCAGGGTGGAAATACCGTAGCCATTCCTGGAAGCGGCGGCCATCTGTCACTGGTTACTTGGTTTAACATCGATGGAGCCAGCCGCCATGCCTGAAATCCCCAAGAAGAGTTCACCTCCGCTCGATATTGAGGTGAGACTACTTGCAGCAATTGCTTACGGCGAATCATCCACAAAAGATGACGTCGACGAGCTGTTTGCACTGGCTAGCGTATTGGTACGCCAGCGCGACGCCCGTGGTTACAAAGACCTCGCCAGTTTTGCGGCCAAGGAAAAGACGTTCGCGTACGCCGCCGTTGATGGTAACCATCGATTTAGAAAGCTCATGAAGGCGTCGGAACAGGAAATTGAACGACATGCAGGTATGAAGGCTGCGGTTGAGGCTGCGGTCAATGCCTTGAAGGGCGGCGAAGACAAATCCAACGGAGCATACTTCTGGGATGGCGCCGATATCAAAACAAATTACGCGGCCCACTTCAAGGTACGACGCGGCATCAAGTTCACAGAGCCGTCTCATAACCTCTACGACATCCAAGAGTCCATCAAGATCGAGATCCAGCGCAAGATAACCAAGATCAAGAATCGCAAGACAGGAAAGATCACAGAGGTAACCGAGGAGGTCGGACGCTACGATCATCAGTACGATTCGACGGCGGCATACGGGGGCACGATATTCTGGAAACTAAACCCACAGTTCCTCAAAGTGACTAAAGGATGGGAATACAAATGAAACCCTTATGCTTGCTTCTCTTGACTAGCGCACTTGCTTTAGACGCGCGCGCCAAGATGCCATCAAAAATGGCAATTCTTAGTTGCCTCGCCGCCCAAGCGATTTCGCCCTCCGTGAAATGGCAGCCGATTTCGACCGACCAGATTTACTCGGAAGATGATTACAAGGATGGTTTCAACGCAACTTACTACATTATTTTGAACGGGAAGCAGGTTGGGTACGCCGAAAAAGGGGAGAACAAAGCGATTCTTTATGGAGATGAAATTTTTCCGGTTGCACGGGCTCGCATGCTTCCCGGCTTTGAAGTACGCCCCACCGAACTCAACCCATACGCGGCCGAGTGGGCGACTGTAACGGATGGAACCGGTAGCTATCTCTGCGTCAGCTTCCCGTTTGGCAACCTCGGTAAAAGCGGAAGCTTCCAAAAAAATCGCAGTGCCTATCTGATGGCTGTCGACCACGGCAAGGGGCGGCGCGTTCTTTATGCTGCTGCCGGAAATATCAGTTCCCTGCCAAAGTGACGAGCGGCAAATAGGAACACAGGGATAAATTTGTGCGTGCACCCAAAGCAAGTATTGACATCAAAGGCGTACAGCAGAGCCTGTGTACCAATGCCAGACTAGACCCGGCGCTGCGGCGCTGCGCTGCGGCCGATGCCTGCCCTAGCCAAGACAAGCGAAGGCACATCAAGCCCCTGCCCAAATGTTATACACTGTGGCGTATCGTAAATGAGAGAGGTACCGTCATGGTGCAACTACTTGTCAACATCGATGACGAAGGAATGGCCGAAATCGGCGGTCGAAGCATTGATCCAGCAAACATCACCAAAGAAGAGCTGGCCAGCGTGCTGACCTCGTCAAAAAACTCCGGCGTGACCGTGCGTGGAGTAATGCGCGGGCAAACAGTCGTGTTGCGCGGCGCGGCCAAGCCAACTGCGGCTTTTCTTGCCGTGAACGGCGTCTTGGCTGGTGGGACTGGGCTTGAGGCCGGCGGGCGGGCCGCCGGTGGTATGGAAGCGTTCCAGCAGAACCCAGGAATGCCCGATTGGACGACCGGCTGGAACGATTCCAAAAAGGCAATGCGTAAACCCATGCTGTGGACAACTAAAAGCGCTATGCGCAAAATGGAACGCGCCAAGGCGCGTCAGGAAGTGGCCCGTGACGAAGTCCCCTACACCGGCGTGGCAAATGCCGCACAACCAGCGGCGATGGCGTTGGACCCGGACCTCGCCGAACGGCAAGCTAAGCGATACAAAGCCCTCATGAAAATGCGCGATCTATGGGACAGCGGCAATGTGAACCTGGAAAAGATTGATGGGGTCGAGTATCAGAAGGCGATGCGTGCCGAATGGTAAAAGTTCTTTTCGACACCAACATATTTATAGATCATTTCAACAAGTTCACCGAGGCCACAATAGAGCTTGCCACCTACGACGATGCCGTCATCAGTACGATCACATGGATGGAGGTAGCCTGCACATTTAACGCGGCCACAAAACAAGAATTTGCAGAGCTATTAAAAGAGTGTGAGATCCGGATCGTGCAAACCGATGAGGCTATCATGTTCCGGTCGGCGGCGTTGCGTGGCCACAGTCTTGTGAACAAGCCGAAAATCGGCCTTCCCGATTGCATTATTGCCGCGACCGCTGACGTGGACGGTCGACTTATCATTACCCGGAACCCCGCTGACTTCGGCGGCGAAGGCCCAAGGGTGCGAGTGCCTTACGATATTGTTGCCGGCAAAGTCGTGAACGTCAAACCTCCTGCGGCTTAGCGAGCGCTCAAGGAATACGCTCGCTTTCGCCTAGCAATAAACAACCGGCGCATGGCCGGTTTCTTTCATTTTTGGCGGAAGCGGTGAGATTCGAACTCACGAACGGCTCACACCGTCGGCAGTTTTCAAGTCTTCACATTTTCATCTAAAAATCATGCACTTGTAAAACATTCCATTCCGCAATACCTCTCATTTTGGACAGCGCAACTACTTGATTTGATTAGCTTGTTTCTGTGGTTGCGGAAACGATTTCTGAGTCATCTTGCTCAACCTAAACCGCAGGCTATCATTCGTCCTTGAGAACCTGAAAAATCACTCCATCGGCAACCGCTCGCGGTGCATAAAAGTGATTGCATAACGCCGCCTCAATCACTACGGACCCAGCCGAGTCGATGATCCGGACGTCCGTAACGCCAGCAAAGTCGTCCGCGACACCGCCGACCCACTCCACAGTAGCCGGATGGTTTCCAATACTTGTGGCGCCATCGGCACCTTGCACCCTGGTCGGTGCTTGGTGCTGAACACGCACAGTCTGATTGACAAATTTTCTTGGCGATCCGCCACGCATCGAATTCTCGATAAGCTCAACGGTTACATTTGACGTCAT
>DATMSN010000288.1:0-2726 GCA_035565375.1 Duganella sp.
CCGCCCCCGCCAAGGCGCCTGCCGAGGCGCCGGCCATTCCCGCCGATACGCTTGGCCGCGAGACGCCGCGCTCCATGGTCGCCGGCCTGATCGGCGCCTTGGCGGAGCTCGACTATGATCGTGCCGCCCAATTTTTGGATATACCGGCGCCGACCAACAATCGTCAGCAGATCAACGCCGCCAGCCAGGCGCGCGGATTCCACGCGCTGCTCGACGATAACGGCTCGCTCAAGCCGTTCGCCGCCTTGTCGAACGCCGACACCGGCAGGCTGGACGACGACCTGCCCGCCGACCAGGAAAACATCGGCGAAGTGACGCTGCAGGGCAAGGAGGTGCCGATCCTGCTCACGCGCGGCCCGGACGGCGAACGGCAGGTATGGCGCGTTTCCAAGGAGACGCTGGCGCAGATCGCGGTGGCGGCCAAGCGCGCGCCGCCGGCCCAGCAGCCGGCTCAGAACGAAATGCTGGTCGCCGGCGCGCCGCTCAAGGATTGGGGTGTGTTGCTCGGGCTGGGCGTGGTGGTGTTTGGCGGCTTGTGGATCGTTTCGTTCATTTGCGTGACCGTCATCCGCCGGCTGGTCGCCGATCCGGCCGCCAGCAGCGGCTACCGTTTCGCCGAGGCGGCGCTCCCGCCGTTGAGCTTATTGATCGCCGTCGGCGTGTTCTATAACTGGGCCGACCAATTGCCCGTGTCCATCGTGGCGAGGCAGCACCTGCTGCGCTACACCGGCGTCATCACCGCCATCGCCGTGGTCTGGTTCGGCCTGCGGCTGGTCGACGGCATCGCCGACCTGGCCGTCGCGCGCATGCAGCGGCACCAGCGCCGGCAGATCGTATCCGTCATCATCCTGGCGCGGCGCACGGTCAAGTTCCTGCTGCTCGCGTTCGCCGGCATCGGCATTCTCGGCACGTTCGGCATTGACGTCACCACCGGCATCGCGGCGCTCGGCATCGGCGGTATCGCGCTGGCGCTGGGCGCCCAGAAAACCGTGGAAAACCTGGTCGGCAGCGTCACCATCATCGCCGACCGCCCGCTGCAGGTGGGCGACTTCGTCAGGGTCGGCGACGTGGTCGGCACGGTCGAGGACATCGGCATCCGGTCGTCGCGCATCCGCACCGGCGACCGCACCGTGGTCACCGTTCCCAATGGCGACTTGTCGGCGCGCCAGATCGAAAACTTCGCCGAGCGCGACCGGTTCCTGTTCAATCCGGTGATCGCGATCGCCTACGGCACCCCGTCGGCAAAACTGAAGGAGGCCATCAACATTGTCCAGCAGGTGCTCGCCACCCATGGCAAGATGGCGGAGGGCGCCCGCGCCAGGCTGGGGAACATCACCGACCGCTCCTTCAACATCGAGGTCTTCTCGTACATCGACGTGCCCGAATTCGACGTCCAGGTGATTATCCGGGAAGAGTTGCTCCTGTCGATATACGAGCGGCTCGAGGCGGCGGGCATCGGTCTTGCCTTCCCGACACAAACGATTTTGTATACGCCGCCGCGCGAGGTAACGACGGATGATAATTCGCGCGAATTCCCCGCCCGTCAATAGTGATGGCGGCAAGAAATGATGATCAGTTCATCATCATGCTGGTAGATATCCGCTTCCACATGACTTGCCGATTTCGTTATAAATTTTTCCGATTTTTTACTACTTCCCGGAAGTTGTCGATGCTACCATTCTCGCCAGACTAGCGAATGGCAAATGGCGATGAGCACGAGGATGATCAGGATGGGAATGGTGGTGGCCACCGGTGATGCCGCAAAGGAAAAACACCAAAATTTCCTCGCCGGCGACGGCGATGCCCCTGCCGCGCCCGCCTCCGACTGCGCCGACTTCTTCTACCGCCACGGCATTTCCTCCCCCAGCGTCTTGTTCGACGACCTGCAGGACACCTACTATTTCGCCAAAAACCGCGCCGGCCAGTTCGTTTGGGGCAACCGTTTGCTGCAAGAGCAGCATTCGCTTTCCAGCGTCAAAGACATCATCGGCAAGTCGGACCATGACTTCTTCCGCCGCGACATCGCCGACCGCATCCGCGCCGACGACCTGCAGGTGATGGAAAGCGGCGTCTCCGTCAAAAACAAGCTGGAAGTGATCGATGGCAATAACGGCGCGTTGACGTGGCTGTTCACCACCAAGGCCCCGGTGCGCGACCGCCACGGCGAGATCGTCGGCGTCGAGGGCTTCAGCCGCGACGCCCAGCGCTCCCAGGAGGCCATCGCGCCGTTCCACGTGTTCAAAAGCTGCATCGAGTACCTGCAGGCGCACCTGACCGAGGACATCGGCATCGACCACCTGGCCAGCCTGTCGTGCATGTCGCTGTCGACCTTCGAGCGCAAATTCAAGCAGCATTTCTCGCTGACGCCCAAGCAATACATCCTGCGCATGAAAATCCACGAGGCGTGCCGCCTGTTGCCGGGCGCGAACAGCATCGCGCGCGTGGCGGTGGAGACCGGCTTCGGCGGCCAAAGTTATTTCACCAAGATCTTCCGCAGCGTGGTCGGTATCACGCCCAAACAGTATCAGCTGTCCTTGCTTGCCTCCGGGCGGGCGGCGACGGTCCGAAGGAGTAGTTGAACCCGAGATTCATGGAGGAGACATGTTGCAAGCGGAACGAGAGACAGACGGACGCAGATCCGCTCTCATCAAATTAGCCGGCCTGTGTGGCCTGGCATTGTCCGGCGACGCCCTGGCGGCGCTGGCGACCCCCGGCGGCGCGCCGGC
>DATMSN010000289.1:0-1852 GCA_035565375.1 Duganella sp.
TAAAGCGGCGCGGCCATCCGTGCGTCGCGCGCATATTTCAGCCCCGAAAACCTGGGAAGAAAAAGACCCGGCTGTCGTGCCGCTCCCGGTGCAGTTTGCGCTCCGCGACGCAATGCGCTTGGAGGATGTCCCGCTCACCCAATACGACGCTTTTCTGTGGATCATTGCGCAGGAATCCAGTGGAGTTGTCGGGGTGCGCAATCGCCGCTCGACAGCGCGTGGCCTGTTTCAGCTGTTGCGCGCGCGCAATATGAGCTAAATCCGAGCGGCGAAAAATCATTCGGAAATCCCGTCGAAGAATGCCAAGGTGGCATTCGTTACGTCATCGGCCGTTATCAATCGGCGAACGCTGCCAAAATATTTTGGCGTCAACATCATTGGTATTGAAATGAACGCGACCAAGAAACTTTTTGTGCTGCTGGTATTCATTTCCGCCGAGGCCTTGGCTGCGCCACGGTTCGAAGACTTACCAGCCCAGCTCTATACAGGAAAACCGGCCAGTGTCGATCTGAAAGGAGCTAAGAGCCGTCGGTACGCAAGCGAATTACGTCTAGCATCCCGCCAGCCCGTCAATTTCTCCGGCCGCTACATCCTGGCAACCTGGGGCTGCGGCGCTTCCTGCGTCATGGGTGCCGCGATCGATGCCAAGACCGGCTCCGTGACCTGGCTCCCGTTCACGGTCTGCTGCTGGAAGCTCGAGATCACGGAGCCGCTGGAATATCGGTCCGACAGCCATTTACTGATCGTGCATGGCAACCTCAACGAAAAAGCAACCGCGAGCGAGATTCATTACTTTGATTTCAACGGCCGGAGCTTTGCTCCAATCGCGCCGTCCCTCACCCGCTAGGTTGCCCCGCCAAGTTCAGCCCCTCTCGATCAAATCGCGCCACACCGCCAGCTTATGTTCGAACGTCATCGCCGCATGCGCCGGCGATGTCGACGGCAACACCACAGTGCGATATCCCTCAGCCGCGAATTGCGGCGCGAACTTGCCGGAGGTCTGGCCGTTGAAGCCGACCGTCTCCAGCAACGGACACAGTTCACGCAGCCGCGCGAAGTCATTGGCCGCCGGTTTGCGGATCGCGGAGTCCAGACTCCCCTCTCGCTCGCACGCACCCAACACATCCCACAACCCGAAACCATGCGCCAGCAGGCGCGGCAGCCGCTCGGCATACGGCAACCCGGCCAGCGGCTCACCCGTCAACGCCGACAGAATCGGCCACAGCAGATTACGCGGGTGCGCGTAATACTGCTGCGCGGCCAGCGAGGCGGCGCCGGGAAAACTACCCAGCACCAAAATGCGCGTGTGCGCGTCGATCACCGGCGCGAGGCCGGTCAGCGCGGAGGAAGTCAAATCGGTGTCGTCTGGCATGCCGGCATTTTACCGGAGCCGGCCATGGCGCGGCGCCCGCAGAAACGGCCGAGTCCGTAAAAATCGGGTGTAGAATTTACCGGAAGGCCAGACCGCGCCATAACAACAATCGCCGGAGACCACCATGCCGCAACCGCGCACCATCGATCTGCTGCTCGCCCAGTACAGCGCGAGTCATCTGCATCCGACCAACGAGGTGATCCACTTCATCTGCGTGCCGGTCATCGTGTTCACCTTGCTGGGACTGGTGTGGGCGATCCATCCGCTGGCGGCGCTCGCGGTAACCGTCGCGGCGCTGCGCTATTACTTCACGCTGTCCAGGCCCTTCGCGCTGGGCATGCTGCTGATGGCCGCCGTCATGCTCGCCGTGCTGGCCGCCCTGCCGCAACAGGCGGTGCTGCCGCTGTCGCTGGCGGTGTTCGTGCTGGCGTGGATCGGCCAGTTCATCGGCCATAAGATCGAGGGCAAGAAGCCGTCGTT
>DATMSN010000290.1:0-4381 GCA_035565375.1 Duganella sp.
GCCGTCCATCTGTGCCGCGCCGGTGATCATGTTTTTGATGTAATCGGCGTGGCCTGGGCAGTCAACGTGCGCGTAGTGGCGCGCGGCGGTTTCGTACTCGACGTGCGCGGTGTTGATGGTGATGCCGCGCGCTTTTTCTTCCGGTGCCGCGTCGATCTGGTCGTAGGCTTTAGCTTCGCCGCCGAATTTCTTCGACAGAACGGTAGCGATTGCAGCGGTCAGGGTGGTCTTGCCGTGGTCGACGTGGCCGATGGTGCCGACGTTGACGTGCGGCTTGGTCCGTTCGAATTTACCTTTTGCCATTTTATTCTTCCTTAGAACAATGTTTTAAATATGCGCCGCAGAGGATCTCCCTGCGGCGCAAAAATACAAAAATTACTTAGCTTTAGCAGTGACGATCGCGTCGATAACGTGCTTAGGCGCTTCCGAGTAGTGCTTGAATTCCATCGTGTAGGTAGCGCGACCCTGCGTTGCGGAACGCAGCGTGGTCGAGTAACCGAACATTTCGGACAGCGGCACTTCGGCTTTGATGATCTTGCCACCACCGCCTGGGATCTCGTCCATGCCCTGCACCATGCCGCGGCGGGACGACAGGTCGCCCATCACGGTACCGGCGTAGTCTTCCGGCGTTTCCACTTCCACAGCCATCATCGGCTCCAGAATGACCGGCGAGGCCTTGCGGCAGCCTTCCTTGAACGCCATCGAAGCGGCCATCTGGAACGCGTTCTCGTTCGAGTCCACATCGTGGTACGAACCGAAGAACAGCGTGACCTTGACGTCGACCACTGGGTAGCCGGCCAGCACGCCGGTGTTCAGCGTGCCGCGCACACCCTTTTCAACCGCAGGGATGTATTCGCGTGGAACCGTGCCGCCCTTGATGGCGTCAACGAATTCGAAGCCCTTGCCCGGCTCTTGCGGTTCGATCTTCAGCACCACGTGACCGTATTGACCACGACCACCCGACTGCTTGACGAACTTGCCTTCGGATTCTTCGCAGGTCTTGCGGATCGTTTCGCGGTACGCGACCTGTGGCTTGCCGACGGTCGCTTCCACGCCGAATTCGCGCTTCATGCGGTCGACGATAATTTCCAGGTGCAGCTCGCCCATACCACCAATGATGGTCTGGCCCGATTCTTCGTCGGTCTTGACGCGGAACGACGGATCTTCCTGCGCCAGGCGGTTCAGTGCCAGGCCCATTTTTTCCTGGTCGGCCTTGGTCTTTGGTTCCACGGCCTGTTGAATCACAGGCTCGGGGAAGACCATGCGCTCGAGGATGATGATCGAGGTCGGATCGCACAGGGTTTCGCCCGTGGTCACGTCTTTCAGGCCAACGGCGGCGGCGATGTCGCCGGCGCGCACTTCCTTGATCTCTTCGCGCTGGTTCGCGTGCATCTGCAGAATACGGCCCAGACGCTCTTTACGACCCTTGACCGAGTTGTAGACGGTGTCGCCCGAATTGACGGCGCCCGAGTACACGCGGAAGAAGGCCAGCTGGCCGACGAACGGGTCGGTCATGATCTTGAACGCCAGCGCCGAGAACTTCTCTTCGTCCGACGGCTTGCGGGTGGTCGGGTTTTCGTCCTCGTCGGTACCGCCGACGTCTTCGATGTCCAGTGGCGACGGCAGGTACTCGATGACCGCGTCCAGCATGGCTTGCACGCCCTTGTTCTTGAAAGCGGTACCGCACATCATCGGCACGATTTCCGAAGCGATGGTGCGATCGCGCAGCGCTTTCTTGATCTCGGCTTCGGACAGGTCGCCCTCTTCCAGGTACTTGTTCATCAGTTCTTCGGTCGCTTCGGCGGCGACTTCAACCATCTTCTCGCGCCACTCGGCGGCCGACGCTGCCAGCTCTTCCGGGATCTCGACGTAGTCGAACTTCATGCCCTGGGACGCTTCGTCCCACAGGATGGCCTTCATCTTGACCAGATCGATGACGCCTTTGAAGTTTTCTTCGGCGCCGATCGGGATCTGGATCAGGACCGGGTTCGCCTTCAGGCGAGCGCGCATCTGCTCGTAGACCTTGAAGAAGTTGGCGCCGGTACGGTCCATCTTGTTGACGAAGGCCAGACGTGGCACCTTGTACTTGTTAGCCTGGCGCCATACGGTTTCCGACTGTGGCTGAACACCGCCCACTGCGCAGTAAACCATGCAAGCGCCGTCGAGCACGCGCATCGAACGTTCGACTTCAATGGTGAAGTCGACGTGGCCCGGGGTGTCGATGATGTTGATGTGGTGCTCAGGGAAATTGTTAGCCATCCCTTTCCAGAAGCAGGTCGTCGCGGCCGACGTAATGGTGATGCCGCGCTCTTGTTCCTGCTCCATCCAGTCCATGGTGGCGGCGCCATCGTGGACTTCACCGATCTTGTGGTTCACGCCCGTGTAGAACAGAACGCGTTCGGTGGTGGTGGTCTTACCTGCATCGATGTGAGCGGAGATACCGATATTGCGGTAGCGCTCGATGGGGGTCTTGCGGGCCATAGTTATTCCTAAATCTTTGAATGGACAAAACCGAGCACCATTTTTTGGATAAAAAATGAGCCCGGCCTCGAACAACAGATAACAGCCAGACCGTGAAGGATCTGGCCGATTTTATTAGAAGCGGAAGTGCGAGAACGCCTTGTTCGCTTCAGCCATGCGGTGCACTTCATCGCGACGCTTCATCGCACCGCCACGGCCTTCGGCCGCTTCCATCAGCTCACCGCCGAGGCGTTGTGGCATGGATTTTTCGCTGCGCTTGTTCGCGGCTTCGCGCAACCAACGCATCGACAGGGCCATACGGCGCACTGGGCGTACTTCGACCGGCACCTGGTAGTTGGCACCACCGACGCGACGGGATTTGACTTCAACCAGCGGCTTGGCGTTGTTGATCGCGGTAGCGAACACTTCCAGCGGGTCTTTGCCGGATTTAGCGGCGATGTGCTCGAAGGCACCGTAGATGATGTTTTCTGCGACCGATTTTTTACCGGACAGCATCAGAACGTTCACGAACTTGGCGACATCCGTGTTACCGAATTTTGGATCCGGCAGAATCTCGCGCTTGGGTACTTCACGACGACGTGGCATATCAATTCCTTTCAATCTTCAGTTGAGGTGCGCAGATATGGGATTCGCACTCTCGCGGAGGGCCATCATAGCCATCCACTTACTCGACCAGTTGCGGTCGATTACATTCACTTAGCTAGCTGCCACCGAGCGAAAACTTTTTTTCAATGCAGATTACTTCTTACCAGCCTTGGCGCGCTTGGTACCGTATTTCGAGCGGGCTTGCTTACGGTCTTTGACGCCCTGGGTATCCAGTGCACCGCGAACCATGTGGTAACGCACACCCGGCAAATCTTTTACGCGGCCGCCGCGCAGCAGGACAACGCTGTGCTCTTGCAGGTTGTGGCCTTCACCGCCGATGTACGAAATGACTTCGAAACCGTTGGTCAGACGCACTTTGGCGACTTTACGCAAAGCCGAGTTAGGCTTCTTAGGAGTGGTGGTGTACACACGGGTGCAAACACCACGCTTTTGCGGGCTGTTTTCCAGCGCCGGCGATTTGCTTTTCACGGTCAGGGCGACACGTGGATTGCGAATCAGTTGATTGATGGTTGGCATCGTTCTAAACCCAACTAAATAACAACGTTGAACACCCGGGCGACATGCCCGGGGACTAAAACCTAGTCCCGATTAACTTGTGCAGCGGAGGCGCGAATAGCCACTCGCGGGGAGCGGCCTGAAACAGCGTATACGATGCGCAGACTAAATAGAGAACTCGCGAGTATAGACGTGATCGGATGACCAGTCAAACTTTTTCGCGGCAACATGCGCTGTGGACGGGCCTGTAAAAACTGGCCCAGAGGCAAGAAAACGCTTGATAATGGCAAACATTAACACATATTGTCCCTGGAATGCGCCGCCTCTTCCCCGTACCGTCCCCGTCCCTGCCCGCCGCCCCGCTGTTCGTGCTCGCCAGCTACCTGCTGTTGTCGCTGGTGCCGTGCCTGCCGCTGTTACTGGGACGACAAGTGCCGGACCTGTGGCGCGTGCTCGCCGCCGAACTGCTGGCGTGGGTGGCGGTGTGGGGCGTGTTCCAGCGCCCCGCGTGGTTCCACTGGCTGCTGCTGCCGGCGCTGCTGGCGCTGCCGACCGAGATCTACCTGATCCTGTACTACGGCCAGGGCATCTCCACCCACCATCTCGGCATCATCGCCGAGAGCAGCCCCAAGGAGGCGATGGAATTTCTCGGTAGCAAAATCTGGCTGATGGGGGCGCTCATGCTGGGCGTGCTCGGCTGGTGGCTGGCGCTGTGGCTGGCCGCGCGCCGCAGTCCGCAACTGACTTGGCGCGGGCGCGGGCGCTGGATCGCGCTCTTTATATTAGTGGTGCTGGCGGG
>DATMSN010000291.1:0-2626 GCA_035565375.1 Duganella sp.
CGCATGGCCGCCGCCCGCCTGCGCAAGACCCTGCGCGACAGCGACACGCTGGCCCGCGTCGGCGGCGACGAATTCGTCGCCGTGCTGCCGGGCACCGCCACCGAGGCGCAGATCAAACTGGTCACCGGCCGCCTGATCGCCACGCTGCAGTCGCCGTTCGAAATCGACAACCACACGATCTATGTCGGCGCCTCGGTCGGCGTGGCCGTCTATCCGACCCACGCCGAGGACGAGGTGCGCCTGGTGGCGCTGGCCGACGCCGCCATGTCGCGCGCCAAGGAGACCGGCAAGGCGCGCTGCGTGGTCTACAGCCCGTCCGAGGCCGGCCCGCCGGCGCACGACATTTCGCTCGAGGCGGCGATGTTCCAGGCGGTGCGCGAAGGCGAATTCCTGCTCTACTACCAGCCGATCGTCGACACCAGAACGCGCGAGATCCAGGGCTTCGAGACGCTGATGCGCTGGAAGCACCCGACCCTGGGCATGGTGCCGCCGGCGCGCTTCATCCCGATCGCCGAGACCAACGGCCTGATCAACCTGCTCGGCGCCTGGGCCCTCAAGGCCGCCTGCGTGCAGCTCAAGCAGTTCGAGGAGGTGGCGAAACGTCCGCTCTACATCTCTGTTAATATTAGCCCACGGCAATTCCGTAATGATAAGTTTCTCGACGTGCTCGACGACGCCATCGCGTTCTCGGGCCTACTTGGTGGGCAATTGGTGTTGGAAATCACAGAAGGCACATTGATGATCGATCCGGTCCACGCCGAATCGATCCTGTCCAAAATGGCGGAGCGCAACGCCCGCATCGCCATTGACGATTTCGGCACCGGCTATTCGTCGCTCGCCTACCTCAAGCGCTTCCCCATCTCGGTGCTCAAGATCGACCGCGCCTTCATCCGCGACCTGCCCGATTCGCAGAAGGACGGCGCCATCTGCAACGCCGTGCTGGACCTGGCCAAGCACCTGGACCTGTCGGTGGTGGCCGAGGGCGTCGAAACCGAGGAGCAGCTGCGGTTCCTCGAACAGCGCGGCTGCCAGTACATCCAGGGCTACCTGACCGGCAAGCCGATGCCGGCCAACGTCGCGCTGGCCGCGCTCAAGGAAAGCATCCACGTCAAGGTGGTGCCGGCCGAACTGCGTCAGGTGGCGCCATGACGGGCGGCTTCAAAGCGAGCACGCCGCTGGGCGACAAAACGCTGGCCCAGCTTTGGGACTGCACGCGCCGCCAGGGCGACATGCCCGGCTTCGCCAAGGCCATCACCGCCATCCTGAGCGCCATGCGCGGCGAGGATGACCAGGAATTCAACATGACCCGCACCGTGCTGTCGGACCCGGTGCTCACGCAAAAGGTGCTGCGGCTGGCCAACAGCGGCATGTATTCCGCTTTCGGCCAGCACGTCTCCACCGTCTCGAAGGCGGTGCTGGTGCTGGGCACCGAGACGATCGGCCATCTGGCGCTCGGCCTCAAACTGATCGAGGAACTGGCCACGACGTCCAGCGACGCCACCATCGCCCACATCGAAATGGAAAAGGCGGTGCTGGCGGGGATCGTCGCGCAGCAGATCGCGTACACGGCCGAAAGCCAGCACGGCGAGGCGGCCGTGGTGTGCTCGATGCTGCACACGCTGGGGCGCATGATGATGACGTTCTATATGCCGGAGCGCTGGAACGACCTGCGGCGCCTGGCCGAGCAGGACGGCCGCGACGTCGACGACATCGCCCCCGAAACGCTGGGACTGAGCATGGAGGAGATCGGCCACGCCGCCGCCCTGCACTGGGGTCTGCCGGCCAGTTTGATCAAGGGCATGCGCAAGCTGGCGCCGACCGCGGAAGGCGCGGAGGTCAACGCGTCCGACTGGATCGCCGGCCTGTCGACGATGTCGGCCATGTGCGCCGAATCGCTGTGGCATGACGACCCGGCGGGCGACGACGTCGTCGCGCGGCTGACCGAAAGCTATTCGGCCATGCTGGGCGTGGCGCCGGCCAATCTGATGCACGCCATCGAGCAGGCCAAGGTGGTGGCGGCGCACGATTTGACCATCGCCCCGCTGTCGCGCCCCGCCGAACGGCGCGCCAAGGCGCTGGCCAAGACGCGCCAGCGCGCGGCCGGCAACAAGATCCTGCTCAGCGGCCTGGCCGACATGCGCGACATGCTCGACACGGCCAGCCCGGGCCAGATGGTGCAGATCGCGCTCGAGACGGTGTACAAGGGGCTGGACTTTTCGCGCGCGGTGGCGTTTGTCCGCAACCGCAAGGAAGGCCACTACGCGGCCAAGATCTCCTTCGGCGAGGGCACCAGGAACTTGCTGGCGGCGATGACGTTCGACGACGCCTACGAGCCCAATGTGTTCCACGCCGCGCTCCATAGCGACCGCGTGATCTTCATCGAAAACGCGCGCGACGCCAAGTTCGCCGTCAAGCTGCCGCTGTGGTGGAAAAGCTCGCTGGCCGAGGCGCGCAGTTTCGTCATCTTGCCGCTGTCGGCCAATGGCCAGCCGGCCGGATTCCTGTACGGCGACTGGGACGACTCGTTCCCGCCGATACAACTGAGCCAGACCGAGTTCTCGCTGCTCAACGACATGCGCACGCTGGTGGTGCGCGCGGTGGAACGGCGCCACGCGCAGGAAGTGGT
>DATMSN010000292.1:0-5041 GCA_035565375.1 Duganella sp.
CACCAGCGGCGCGGCCGCGTCGGCCGGTGCGGTGGCGATGGCCTGGCCCGGATCGCCGATGCTCAGCGCGATGTCGTCGAAGTCGATGGTTTGGTGTTCGGCGACCGGTACGGCGGCGTCGGTATCGGCGCCGGTCCAGCAGATGCGGCCGTCCTCGGCGATGGTCAAGGTCACCGGTGCATGCCGCCAGTCGCTGATGTGGACGCTGGCGGTGTCGTCGGCGCCGATGCGCCAGCTTCCCGCCGCCAGTTGCAACGCCGCGCCGCGATGGCGCCCGCTCAAAATCCGGATTTCCTTGATCATGTACCCACTCCTTCTACCGTTCCGCCGCATGATTGCCGCAGTCCATGAGTGATACTGTATCGCCGCCGTCCGCCGTCGCCGGACGCCAAACCGAACTTCTATCGCGGATTCCGAACGTGCCGACCGGGGCGGTGCCTGATGCCGCTAACCTATGCGCTCATCTAAACCTCTAAACCACAAACCTTGGGGGTCAGTGCCGACATTCGGACATCCCAGAACTTTTCGCGACCAAAAGAGTTCCAGATTTTCGCCAAATGTCCGAATGTCGGCACTGCCCCCGGGGTGCTGACCCTGTGGCGGGGGGAGCTGGCTATATGCCCAATAGAACTTTCGTAAAAGCAGTTTTGCGATACAGTGGCGGCATCAACCGACCGGGGGCAACATGGTTAAACTCCACTCCACACCACGGGCAGCCGGCGCCGCGACCACGCCCCTGGTGGTGATCGGCGCCTCGGCCGGCGGCGGCGACGCGCTCAGCGCGCTGCTGGCGCAGTTAAGCCCGGATTTTCCGGCGCCCATCCTGATCGTCCAGCACATGGCGCCCACCGCCTCGACGGCGGCGCAAGTCCGCCTGCTGAGTCGTGGTAGCGTGCTGCCGTGCAAGGCCGCCGACGACGGCGAGCTGCCCCTGCCCGGCCACGTCTACCTGCCAACGCCAGATCACCATCTGATGATGGCGGGCGAAAAGATGCGCCTCACCAAAGGCGCGCGAGAGAACCGGGCCCGTCCCGCCATCGACGCGCTGTTCCGCTCGGCGGCGGTCTCGCACGGCAACCGGGTGATCGGCGTGATCCTGAGCGGTTATCTGGACGACGGCACCTCCGGCATGGAAGCGGTGCACCGCTGCGGCGGGCTGTGCGTCGTCCAGGACCCGGCCGACGCCAGCTATCCCGACATGCCGCAAAACGTCATCAACAACGCCTGGGTGGATAAATGCGTCGCGCTGGCCGACATGGGGCCGCTGCTCGTCAAGCTGGCGGGCCGCAAGCGCGGCAAGCGCAAGGCGGTGCCGGCGGACGTCGCGCTCGAATCGACCATCGCCGAACGGGTACTCAGCGACCTCGAATCGGTCGAAGCGCTCGGCACGCTGGTGCCGTTCAATTGCCCCGGCTGCGGCGGCGTGCTGTGGGAAATCGGCAAGGCGAGCCAGCTGCGCTATCGCTGCCACACCGGCCACGCCTACACGGCCGGCGAGCTGCTGGCCGCCCAGAACGCGAAAATGGAGGAGACGCTGTGGGTGGCGTTGCGCATGTTCGAGGAAAGCCGCAACCTGCTGGTGAAAATGCGCGGCGAAGGGATGGGCGGCACCTCTTACAGCGAGCGCATCGACCAATCGGCCATCCACATCGGCCGCATCCGCGCCATGCTGAACGGCGATACGTCCGATCCGGATTCGCGGGGCAAAAAGAAGCCGCGCCTCACCCGTAAGTGATATCCATGGATCCACGTACGGCGGCTGTCGCCGGGCAAACTTACAAACCTCCGCGCAGCGCTCCCGCTTCGGCGTTGATGGCGCCCTTGCCGCCCTTCACGCGCACCAGCACGCTGGCGATGCCCGCTTCGGTGGTGGCCGTGCTCGGACCGACGATCTCATAGCCGTCGGCGGCCTTGAACGTCACCGACTTGCCGCTCTCCGGCACCACGGTGCCATTCGCGTCAAGCAGCCTGGCGCGGATGAACACCAGATCGCCCTCCGTCGACTTCACCGCCAGATCATCGACCACCACGCCCAGCTTGACCGGCTCGGCCGGCGTTTGCACGACATGCTCGGCCACCTTGCGGCCCTTCAGGTAAGCCACCGCCTTGAGCGTGCCCGCCTGGAACTGGCCGGCGTCGAACTCCAGCGGCGGATGCGCCAGGTTCGGATGCGTCTTCGACGGACCGCTCTTGACGCGCCCCAGGCTCTTGCCATTCAAGAACAGCTCGACCTCGTCGGTGTTGCTGAACACGCGCACTTGCGGCGACGACTCCTTGGTCCAGTGGCTGGCGATGAAGACCATCGCGCCGCCGCCCCACTTCGCCGACTTCTCCTGCGCGCCGCGCTGCGACCGGAAGAACTCGGCCGAGAATTTCGGCAGACGGTCGATGCTCATCACGCCCGAGGATTCCAGGTCCGGCGCGTAGCCACGGCCGTAGTCGAACATCACCCAGTAGCCATCGGCCACGGCGCCGGTCTTGAAGTTGTCGTCATGCGACTCGGCCAGGTTTTTCGCCTGCTGCAGCAGACGTTTTTCGCCATCGGTCAGCAACTGGCGGCTGCTGCGGTCCGCCTCTTTCAGGTCGCCCCACGCCGTTTGATTGAAGCCGGCGTTCATCGCGTAATATTCCCAGTCGCCGTATTCGGAGACGATCAGCGCCTTGTTCGGCAAAGGCTTTTTATCGTCCAGGCGGTGCTGGCGCGCCTGCAGATACACGTCGTAAGTCTGCGGCACCCAGCCGGCGGAATACGCCTGGTCGCCCGGATATTCACGGTGCACGGTGCTATGCAGCTTCTCGATCAACTGATCCGGCATCTGCGTTTCATTGAGCGAGCATTCCCACGCCAGCACGCTGGGGTGGTTGCGGTCGCGGCGCACCATGTCGCTACAGGTTTTGAGCACCTGCGCGGCGAACGCCGGATCCGGATTGAAGTACTGCCAGCCCGGAATGCCCGGCAACACCATCAGCCCCAGTTCATCGGCGGCGGCCATGAAGGCCGGCGAATGCGGGTAGTGCGACAGGCGCACGTAATCGAAGCCGGCGCGCTTGATCAGCAGCGCGTCGCGGTAGTCGGCCTGCGGCGACAGCGCGTAGCCGACGTACGGATATTCCTGGTGGCGGTTCACGCCGCGCAGGAAGGTCGGTTCGCCGTTGACCAGCAGCTTGCCCTTTTCAAGCACGATGCGGCGGATACCGGCGCGGGTGGTGACCACGTCCCGCTGGCCTTTGCTCGACACGGTGGTCTGCAGCGCATACAGGTTCGGCGACTTGGGCGACCACAATTGCGGGCGGTCGACCTTCAGATCGCGGGTGACGTGGCGGCACTCGCCGGCGGCCAGCTCGATGTTTTCCGCGCCGTCGGCCACCCGGGCGTTCTTGAACAACAGGCGCTGGCTCAGTTGCGCGGTGCGCGCCTCGTCGGCGGTGTTGCACACCTCGGCCTTGACACGCACGATGGCGGCTTTTTTATCGGCCTGCGGATAGGTGATGAAAACACCGCCGCCCGCCTCGGTATTGGACAGCATTTCATCGCTGATATGCACGGCCGGCTTGACGGTCAGCGTGACGTCGCGGTAGATGCCGCCGTACTGGATATAGTCCAGATCCTTCAACGGTTTCGGGCCGGTGACGGCGTTGTCCTCGTTATTGATGCGCACCACCAACTCGTTGCCGCCGCCGGCCTTCAAGTGCGGCGTAACGTCGTACGCGAACGGCAGATAGCCGCCAAGGTGCGTGCCCAGGTGCTTGCCGTTGACCCAGACGTCGGCCACGTTCATCGCACCTTCGAAACGCAGGATGGCCTGCTCGCCCGAAGCCACCTTGGCGTCGAAGGTTTTTTTGTAGTAGGCGCTGCCCTGCCAGGCGTTGACCGGCACTTTCGCTTCGAGGCGGGCGGTGTGCGGCAGATCGACCTTGGACCAGCCGCCGGCCGGCACCTTGTCGACCGAATCGGCGGTCTTGGCGTCGTCGCGGTAGAAGTCCCACGACTGATTCAGGCTGGTGGTGGCGGCGCTGGCCGCCGCGCTCACCGCCAACGCCAGCAAACCGATGGTCGGGAAGCCCCGCGCCTGCTTGTGTAGCCTCGAAATAAAACTGGTCATAGTGCGTGGAACTCCCAAAAAATACCGGACAAAGGACGGAACAAGCCGAGGCTAGAACACAGCCCGGCAGTTATCACGGCGCAGTATATCCAGTAATGTTTTGGCATGCAGCCGAAAGCCGGACCGTATACAAATTATTCATGGGTCGCGATAACTTTGATATACGCCCGCCGGAACGAGGCGGATCGAGCGCGCCGGCGAGCTTTTTGGGGTTGCCTTGGCGTTCCCGGGCGAGCGCAGCGGCAGCCGCAGCGGTCTGCTATCCTTCGGACATCGATATCATTTTAGAAAGCCTGTGATGCTCAAACACGCGCGACATCGACGAGGAATGGCGGTGGGATGCGGACGGCCGGTCCGTGATGGACGGCTTGAAAGTGCTGTCCGCCTACCAGCCCATCTTGTCGCGTATCAGGGCGGTCAGCAGCGCCGCGTTGGCGCGGTGCTGCGGTATGCGCGGGTGCCCGCCGAAGCCGGTGTACGGGAGCACCAGCGTATCGATGCGCGCGTTCTTGTCTTCCTGCCTGATCTGCTCGACGGCCGTGCGCACGTAGCCCGGCCATTTGGAGCCGGGCCGCACCGCGTCCATGCTGCCCAGCGCGCAGACCAGGTAGGCCTTGGGATACTTGGACCGAACCGTTTCAACGAAGCGCCGGTACGCGGCCACGCGCTGGGCGTCGTCCGGCACGGGCGACAGGCGCTTGTCGCGGTCGATCAGCCAGCTGTCGTTCTGCAGCAGGTTGATGACGACGACGTCGGGCGTCCACTGCGTGAAATCCCACACGCTGTCGTTGTTGCCAACGGCGTTCAGCTGGTCGTAGAAATCCGGCATGGTGAACGGGAACCAGCTGATCATGATGCCGATGCCGCTTTGCGAGATCAGATGCAATTCGGCATCCAGCGCCCGCGCGCTGATCGACGCGTACGACATGAAGCTGTTT
>DATMSN010000293.1:0-2110 GCA_035565375.1 Duganella sp.
CACCAGGATGCCGCCGCCGACCATGAACATGGCGGCCGTGCCGACCACCGACAACAGCTTCATCAGCTTGGGCGCGGCCGCCAGCAGCACCCGGCCCAGCACGCGCACGGCGCCGTTGCCGCGCTCGCTCAGGTACAGGCCGGCGTCGTCCATCTTGACGATCGCGGCGACGATGCCGTACACCCCCACCGTCATCAGCAGCGCGATGCCGACCACCACCAGCGCCTGCTGCGTGAACGGCTCGCCCGCCACCGTGCCCAGCGCGATGACGATGATCTCGGCCGACAGGATGAAGTCGGTGCGCACGGCGCCCTTGATCTTGTCCTTTTCCATCGCCACCATGTCGGCGTCCGGATCGCTGAGCGCGGCGGCCAGCTCCTGCTTGTGCCGCGCGTCCTCCTCCTTGTGCAGGATGCCGTGGGCGATCTTTTCGAAGCCCTCGAAGCACAGGTAGAGCCCGCCGACCATCAGCAGTGGCGTGATCGCGCCCGGCAGGAAGGCGCTGATCGCCAGCGCGGCCGGCACCAGGATCGCCTTGTTCTTGAGCGACCCGAGCGCCACCGCCCACACCACCGGCAGTTCGCGCTCGGCGCGCACGCCGGCCACTTGTTGCGCGTTCAGCGCCAGGTCGTCGCCGAGCACGCCGGCGGTCTTCTTGGCCGCCACCTTGCTCATCAGGGCGACGTCGTCGAGGATGGAGGCGATGTCGTCGATCAGCGCCAGCAGGCTGGTGCCGGCCATCTCAGCGGCTCCCTTGCGGGGTCGGGGGTGTCGAATAGGTCATGGTCGGGGTCCGTGGTGAAGTGGCAATGTTAAAGGGGCAATATTAACCCACGCCCGGGATACCGGGATATAGCTTCAGGGCTACAATGTGCGTTGCCTCGCGGCGCGGTGCCGCGGCCTGGAATATGGAACGTCTATGAGCTTTGCCACCTGGATGGGTTTTTTCATCGCCGCCTGCATCATCGCCGTCTCGCCCGGCTCGGGCGCGGTGTTGTCGATGTCGCACGGCCTGTCGTACGGCGTGCGGCGCGCCAGCAGCACTATTGTCGGCCTGCAGACCGGCCTGCTGCTGGTGTTTTTCATCGCCGGCGCCGGCGTCGGCTCGCTGTTGCTGGCGTCGGAACTGGCGTTCAACGTCGTCAAGACGGTGGGCGCGCTGTACCTGATCTACCTCGGGCTGAGCCAGTGGCGCGCCAGGGTGACCATCGGCGCGCGGCAAAACCAGGCCGAAATGACCGTGCCGTCGGTCAAAAAGCGCTTTTTGACCGGTTTTCTGACCAACGCCACCAATCCCAAGGGCATCATCTTCATGGTGGCGGTGTTGCCGCAGTTTATCAACCAGCACGCGCCGCTGCTGCCGCAATTGCTGATCCTGGCGGCGACGATGTGCTCGATCGACCTGGTGGTCATGCACAGTTATGCCTATCTGGCGTCGTCGATGCAGCGCTTTTTCCGCGACGCCCGCGCGGTCAAGAAGCAAAACCGCGTGTTCGGCGGCCTGCTGATGGGCGTCGGCGCGGCGCTGTTCTTCGTCAAACGGGGCGGCGCGGCCACGTGAAGCATGATTTAATTTGCAATTATTTGTAACCCCGGTAGTCGTATCCGCGGCGCGCGGCGTTATGTCTGGATTAAATAGAGGAGCGCTGCCATGAGCCGCAACATCATCCGATCCGTCGTGCTGGCCGCGCTGGCCGGCGTCAGCACGCTCGCCCTGGCCGACCCGCCGGCCGTCGTGGGGCGGATTTCGGCCGTCCAGGGCCAGGTGACCCTGGTGGGCGGTGACGACGACGAACCGGTCGCCGCCTCGCTGAACTGGCCCGTCACCGGCGCCAACCACGTCAACACCGCCAGCGGCGCGCGCACCGAATTCCGGGTCGGCTCGACGGCGGTGCGGCTCGATGGCGATTCCGATCTGGAAATCACCGACATGGACGAGGATTTGCTGCGGCTGCGCCTCAATTACGGCAGCGTCAGCATCCGCGTGCGCAGCCCCGAGTTGCTGCGCGACTTCGAGCTGACCACGCCGCAGGCGCGCGTCACGCTGCTCGAGCCGGGCCTGGTGCGGGTCGATGTCGAGCGCGTGGCCGACACCAGCCAGATCAGCGTG
>DATMSN010000294.1:0-1609 GCA_035565375.1 Duganella sp.
ATGCCGATCAGGGCGCGGCGGTACGGTTCGTCGGCGCGGTGGTCGGAGGTGTCGGGCGACTGGTCGGCCAGCGCCTGCAGCGCCGGCGAGCAGGCGATCATCAGCGTCGAGATCGACAACTCGGCGCCCAGGGTGTGCGCCTCCTCCAGATAGAAGTCGAGGATGGTGGTGGCCTGGCGCGTCAGCGCGTGCTGCATGGTGCCGCCGTTGACGTTCGGATTGCCGTCGCGGTCGCCGCCGATCCAGCTGCCCATCTGCACGTACGGCGCGGTGATCGGTTTGACTTGCGGCTCGCGGTCGTCGGCGGCGGCTGTTGCCTGGCCGTAGTGGTGGGCGATGTCGCCCTCGATGTCGTCGTACAACCCCGGCAGTTCGCGCAGGAAGGTGGTGCGGTAGTACGACAACGCGTTCTCGATCTCGTCGGCCACGGTCAGCTTGGTGTAGCGCAGCATGCGCGTCTGCCACAAGGTGGCGATGCGGGCGCGCAGCAGGTGCATGTTGGCGGCTTTTTCCTTCGGCGTCAGCGGCAGGTCGCGCTCGGCCAGCAGGCGGGCGATGTCGTGCTCGGCGTCGAGGATGGATTTGCGCTGCACTTCGGTCGGGTGGGCCGTCAGCACCGGCGCGATCAGCGCCTGGTCGAAGAATTCGCCGACGGTCTTTTCGCTGACGCCGGCCTCCTTGAGCTTGCACAGCGCGAAGTTGACGCTGCCTTGCTGCGGGTTCGAGCCGGCCAGCAGGTGGGCGCGGCGGCGGCGGATGTGGTGCTGATCCTCGGCGATGTTGGCCAGGTGCGAGAAGTACGAAAACGCCCGCACCACCGAGATGGTCTGTTCGCGGGTGAGGATCTTGAGCATGCCGTCCAGTTCCTTGGCGGCGCCGGCGTCGGCCTCGCGGCGGAAGCGCACGGCCGTTTGACGGATGGTTTCGACCACGGCGAACACTTCCTCGCCCTCCTGGTCGCGCAGCACGTCGCCCAGCAGGCGGCCGAGCAGGCGGATATCTTCTTTAAGGGGCGCGTCTTTGTCTACTTCCGTAGTCGTCCCTGGTTGTTCAGCGATGTTGTCGTCGATTGCACTAGATTGTTTTGCCATGTGATAAGCCGCAAAGATGTGAAATGTCGGTGCAAAGGCTGGTAGCCCGGTTCTGCAAGAAGGTGAGCATGATAAAATTTGTGATCTTAAACATGCGCGATTTACTGGCCTGGCGCCGGTGAGCGTCAGCTACAGCGAAAGAACTGGTTTTGAAAACATCCGAAGTGGTCCAAACTCCCCCATCCAGACTGGTGATCGCGTCGCGCGAGAGCCGACTCGCCATGTGGCAGGCCGAGCATGTGCGTGAACGCTTGACATTATTATATCCGCAGTGCGATGTCAAAATTGTCGGAATGACGACAAGAGGTGATCAAATTCTGGATCGCACCTTGTCCAAGGTCGGCGGCAAGGGACTGTTCGTCAAGGAACTGGAAGTGGCGATGGCCGAGGGCCGCGCCGATCTGGCGGTCCATTCGCTCAAGGACGTGCCGATGGAGCTGCCCGAGGGCTTCGCGCTGGCCGCCGTGCTGCAGCGCGAGGACCCGCGCGACGCCTTCGTCTCCAACGACCACGCCTCG
>DATMSN010000295.1:0-4849 GCA_035565375.1 Duganella sp.
CATAGGCCTGTCTTGCGGCGCCATTTGCTGTTTGTTCAAGCCGGCGAGCAGCTGCCGCGACTCGCTGTCGAAGCCCCGCTGGCGTTCCGACCAGGGCAGGAAGAGCAGGTAGCGATTGCCTTGCGGGTCGTACACCTGCCGCACCACGCGCCGTTTGCCGTCGTCCTTGAGCAGGGCACGCGACTCGCGCAGCATGGACGGGCTGACGATCCGGTCCAGCATCTCGTGGCCTTGATCGTCGACCGCGTAGACGCGCCGGCGATCCATATTCTCCAGCATGCGCCGCAAGGCGTTGGTGCCGCCGTATTCCAGCGTGGCGGCGGCGGCGTTGATGGCGATTTCCGCCGGCGGGCTGGTGTCGATGTCGGCCGGGGTGGCGCTTTGCTGGCTGCGGTCCTTGAGCCAGATGCCGCCGACGATACCCACGGTCGCCGTCATCTGTGCCAGCAGTATGCACACGAAAAACTTCCAGAACAGACGGCCCACGGGCTACTCCTTGATCAACTGGTAGCCAAGGCGGTAGACGGTTTGCAGGCATGAGCGGCCGTCGGCGATGGTGCCGAGCTTGTGGCGCAGGCTGCTCAGGTGGACGTCGATATTGCGGTCGAAGCGCGCCAGCGGGCGGCCCAGGCCCTGTTCGGACAGGGTGTTCTTGCTGACCGGGCGGCCGGCGTTGCGCGCCAACACCTCCAGCAGATTGAATTCGGTGCTGGTCAGTTCCAGCTTGGCACCGCCCCAGGCGGCGCGCCGCTGCTCGGGCCACATCGTCAGCTGGCCGACGTTGAGGGCGGCCGGCGTGCCGTTGTCGGTCGGCGCGCTTTGCGCCCGGCGCAGGATGGCGCGGATGCGCGCCGTCAGTTCGCGCGGCGTGCACGGTTTGGCGACGTAGTCGTCGGCGCCCAGCTCCAGGCCGACGATACGGTCGGTGTCGTCGCCGCGGCCGGTGAGCATCAGGATCGGCAACTGGCTGTTGGTGCGGATGCGGCGCAACGTTTCCAGGCCGTTCATGCGCGGCATCATCACGTCGAGGATGGCGATCGAGTACTTGCCGGTGGCCGCTTCGGCCGTGCCGGCCTCGCCATCGTGCACGGCTTTGACGTCGAAGCCTTCTTGCTCCAGATATTCCTGGAACATGCCGACCAGTTCGATGTCGTCGTCTATCAACAGTACTTTGCTCTTCATTTGCCGCGCATTTCTTTCTATAAGGACTGCCAATCATAACAGCCCGGCCGGCGCCGCCAGCGGCCTTTTACCCGCTTTTACAACGGATTTCCGGAGCGCAATACAGTCGTTCTTGACGCCTTTACGCCGATTTACGTTGTCCTTACGCTACTTAACATACGGCAACTAGAGAATGGCGGCTTCAAACCCACACAAGGATGATTCGCATGAAAACCAAGAAACTCAGTGTGCACAAGCTGCTGTTGGCCCTGGCCGTGGCATTGCCATTGTGCGCCGCCACCGGCGCCAGCGCCAATGAAAGTGGCGACGACCACCCGGCCATGATGCATGGCGGGCCGGACCGCGACGGTCCCGATAGCGGTCCCCGCATGCATGGCGGCATGCCGCCGTTCGGCGGACCGGGAATGGGCGGGCCTCCGCCGTTCATGCGCGGCGTCGAGCTGAGCGAAGCGCAGGAAGACAAGGTCTTCGCGATCCTGCACGAAGAAAAGCCTTATCTGCGCGAGCAGGGCAAGGCCGCAGCCAAGGCGCACGAGGCGCTGCGCGAGATGGCCGGCGCCGACAAGTACGACGACGCCAAAGCCGCGTCGCTGGCGCAGGCCGCCGCCACCGCCATGGCCAACATCGCCTTGCAGCGCGTGCGCACCGAACAAAAACTGCTGGCGGTGCTGACGCCCGAGCAGCGCAAAAAGCAGGCCCAGGACAAGGACGGCAAGGACAAGCCGCGCCGGCCGCGCCCATAAGGTTTTATGTAGCGCCGTACCACCCTTAAATCAAATAAGCGGAGAAACTTATGTCGATTAATGCCCTCAGTTCCACCAGCGCTGCCAGCCAGCTCAATTTTCTGAACCGCCTTGGCGGCAGCAATTCCAGCAGCGGCACCGAAGCCGTGCGCCGGCCGCCGCCACCGGATGGCGGCGGCTTCGCCGACGCCATCGCCGAAGCGCTGAAGTCGATCGGCGTCACCGATACATCCACCAGCGGCACCAATGGCACCACCAGCACCACCAGCACTGGCGATACCGAGGCGACCGACGGCACCGACACCGTGGCCGACGCGCTGGGCAGCTTCCTGCAAAGTTTGATGGGGGCGCTGCACGCGCAAAACAGCGGCCAAACCGAGGCGCCGTCGCCGTACAGCGAGGCGGCGGGCAAGGGTGGCGGCGGTCCCGGCAAGCTGGAATCGGATTTGCAAAGTCTGATCGCCAAGCTGAGCTCCGGCGGCACCGCCACGAGCGCCGATAGCACCGATGACGCGGACGCGGTCAGCGATCTGGAGACGACTTTCCAGAATCTGTTGGACAAGCTCGGCGGCGGTAGCGCCACGGCCGACGCCGACGGCACCGACGCCGGCACCAAACTGGCCGCCTTCCTGGAGGCGTTGTCTTCCAAGGTTGGCGGCAGCGGCGCCAGCGGCAACCTGGTCAACACCACGGTTTAACCGCGCACCACCGACCATCCCCGCCATCGCGGGGTGGCGATTCAATCATTCAAGCAGGGAGCAAGCATGGAACATCATGACGATCATCACGAACACAGCCTGGCGGCCGATCTGACCGCGATGCTTAATCTGAACAGCGACCGTCGGCAGACGTTGCGCTGGCTGTTGGCGGGCGCCTCGGCGCTGCCGATCATGGGTTGCGGCGGCGGTTCCGACAGCGCCACCGATACCACCAGCACGACAGCGACAACGACGCCAGCCACCACGACCACGACCACCACCACGCCAACGACGACCACGACGACGACCTCCGGTTCGTGCTCGGTGATACCGGAGGAAACCGGCGGCCCGTATCCTGGCGACGGCACCAACAGCAATTCCAGCGGCGTGGTCAATGTGTTGACGCAATCGGGCGTCGTGCGCAGCGATATCCGCAGCAGCTTTAACGGAGCGACCGGGGTGGCGGCCGGCGTGCCGCTGACCATCAAGCTACAGATCGTCAACACCAACGGCAGTTGCGCGTCGCTCGAGGGTTTCGCGGTGTATCTGTGGCACTGCGACCGCGACGGCAATTATTCGCTGTACTCCAGCGGCGTGACGACGCAAAACTATTTGCGCGGGGTGCAGGCGACGGATAGTAGCGGCAATGTGTCGTTCACATCGATCTTCCCGGGCTGCTATTCGGGGCGGGTGCCGCACGTGCACTTCGAGGTGTACCGCTCGCTGTCGGCGGCGACCAGCGCGGCGAACCGCATCAAGACGTCGCAATTCAGCTTCCCGGTGGCCACCTGCAACGAGGTGTACGCCACGAGCGGCTACAGCGCCAGCGTGCGCAATATGGCCGCGATCAGCCTGGCGACCGACAATGTGTTCAGTGATGGATATTCGCTGCAGATGACCACGGTGACGGGCAACGCCACCGACGGCTATGTGGCGACGTTGACGGTGGGTGTGGCAGCCTGACCGGATTGGCCACATCGCAATTGATGTGGCCACCGGATCGGACGTATCGTAATCCTTGTGGCCTCGCCGTTAGCGGCCGCGCATGGCCTCGGCGATCTTCTGGTCGGTCTTGTACTGGCTCAGCGAGTACACCGCCCAGATCGCCGCTGGCAGCCAGCCGATCAGCGTGATTTGCAGGATCAGGCAGATGATGCCCGCGAACGGGCGGCCGATCGTGAAGAAGGTCAGCCAAGGAAGAATCAGGGCAATAAGAAGGCGCATGTGTGTCTTGTCTCTCTATCTGATGCCGACCAAGGCGCGCCTGCGGCACGCCCCCGTCGGGAATTTACCATATTCGCTGGCCGGACCATCCCGGCCCCACATCAAGCGTCCAGCTTGACGCAATCGACGAAGTAACCACGCTTGCCATCGACCTCGCGCTTGACCAGGCCGTGCACGTCCGTCTCGAAGCCGGGGAAGCGCTCGTTGAAGTCGCGCGCGAAGCGCAGGTAGTCGACGATGGTCTTGTTGAAGCGCTCGCCCGGAATCAGCAGCGGAATGCCCGGTGGATAAGGCGTCAGCAGGATCGACGTGATGCGGCCTTCCAGCTCGTCGATCGCCACGCGCTCGATTTCGCGGTGCGCCATCTTGGCGAAAGCGTCCGACGGCTTCATCGCCGGGATCATGTCCGACAAATACATCTCGGTGGTCAGGCGCGCCACGTCGTAGGCCTTGTAGAAGTCGTGGATCTGCTGGCACAAATCGCGCAGGCCCATTTTTTCGTAGGTCGGGTTGGCGGCCGCGAATTCCGGCAGGATGCGCCACATCGGCTGGTTCTTGTCGTAGTCGTCCTTGAACTGCTGCAACGCGGTCAGCAAGGTGTTCCCGCGGCCCTTGGTGATGCCGATGGTGAACATGATGAAGAACGAGTACAGCCCGCACTTCTCGATGATCACGCCGTGTTCGGCGAGGTACTTGGTGACGATCGACGCCGGAATGCCGCTGTCGGCGAACTGGCCGTCGAGCGACAGGCCCGGGTTGACGATGGTCGCCTTGATCGGGTCGAGCATGTTGAAGTTCGGCGCCAGGTTGCCGAAGCCGTGCCAGTCGTCCTCGGCGCGGATGACCCAGTCCTCGCGCGAGCCGATGCCTTCCTCGGCGAAGTTCTGCGGGCCCCACACCTGGAACCACCAGTCCTTGCCCCATTCCTGGTCGATCTTCTGCATGGCGCGGCGGAAGTCCAGCGCCTCGAGGATCGATTCCTCCACCAGCGCGGTGCCGCCC
>DATMSN010000296.1:0-2597 GCA_035565375.1 Duganella sp.
TTCGACCACCACAAGATCGACATCCTGACCTCGCAGCAGCGCGAGTTCTCCAAGACCGGCGTGATCCCCGGGCGCGGCCTGAACCTGACCTCGGGCACCACCTTCCCGGGCAACTATTTCGACGCCGGCTCCGGCGCGACCGGCAACCCCGGCTTCGCCAGCGGCTGCGACGCGCCGCTGTCGGTGCCGCGCGCCAGCAACGGCACCTGCCGCCAGGACTACACGCGCCAGATCGACGACCTGCCCGAACAGAAGCAAACCGCCTTCTTCGGCAAGGCCACCTTCAAGATCAACAACGACCACCAGGCCTCGATCGAGTACCTGCACTCGGAAAACGACGTCGTCTCGCACACCGCGCCGCCGCCGCAGACCAACCTGGTGCTGCCGATCACCAGTAAATACTACCCGGGCAACTCGGGCGGCGTGCCGGCCATGCCGGGCCTGTCCGGCGGACCGCTGACGGTCAACTGGCGTCCGACCGAGGCCGGCCAGCGCGAAATCAATTCCAAGGGCGCGGCCGACCGCATCGCCATCTCGGCCGAGGGCCTGCTCGGCGGCTGGGACTACAAGACCGGCTTCACGTTGTCGGAAAGCCGCTCGGCCGAGTACTTCACCGGCGGCTACGTGCGCGACGAAAGCTTCGCCGCCGGCGTCTTCAACGGCATCCTCAACCCGTTCGGCAAGCAGGACGCGGCCGGCAAGACCTATCTGGAGAGCACCGCGCTGCGCGGCCAGGTCCAGAAGGGCAAGACGCGCAACACCGGCATCGACGCCAAGGCCAGCCGCGAGCTGATGGACTTGCCGGGCGGCAAGCTGGCGATCGCCATCGGCGGCGAGCTGCGCCGCGAAGAGGCCGACTTCTTCGTCAACCGCGACATCGCCGGCCAGGCGACCAGCTCCGGCCTGTCCGGTTCGCAGTCGACCAAGGGCGCGCGCACCGTCAAGGCCGTGTTCGGCGAGGTCAACCTGCCGCTGATCAAGGATCTGGAAGTGCAGCTGGCCACCCGCTTCGACGACTACAGCGACGCCGGCAACACCACCAACCCGAAACTGGGCGTGCGCTACCAGCCGACCAAGCAAGTGGTGCTGCGCGGCTCGGCCTCGACCGGCTTCCGCGCGCCGACGCTGTTCGAGAAGAACGCGCCGCAGTCGAAAAACGACACCAACAACTCGTACAACGACCCGATCCTGTGCCCGGGCGGCAAGCTGGCCAACAACCCGATCGCCAACCCGCTGCGCGATTGCGACCTGCAGCAATTCAAGCTGCAGGGCGGCAACCAGAACCTGAGCCCGGAAAAATCGAAGACCTTCGCCTTCGGCGTGGTGCTCGAGCCGATCCCGCAGGCGACGTTGTCGGTCGACTACTGGAACATCAAGCTCAAGGACAAGATCAACGCGCTGCCCGAGGAAGCCATCTACGGCGACTACGCCAAGTACCAGGCGCGCTTCCTGCGCAACCCGGACGGCACCCCGTACGCCATCCTGGACTTGAAGGAAAACCTGGGCAAGGTCAACACCGACGGCCTCGACGTCAGCTTGACCTTGCGTTCGGGTAACAGCGCGTACGGCAACTTCACCGTGACCGTCGACGGCACCTACGTCCACAAATATGAGTACCAGGACGAGCGCAACGGCCCGTTCATCCAGAACGTCGGCCGCTATGCCGCCAACAATCCGGTGTTCCGCTGGAAGCACAACGCGGCGCTGAACTGGCGCCTGGGCGTGTGGAGCGCGACGTTGGCGCAATCGTACAAGTCCGGCTACACCGACCAGAACCTCGACATCGCCGACCAGTATCTGAACAAGGTGCCGTCGTACAGCCTGTGGAACCTGTCGGGCACGTATACCGGCTTCAAGGGCGTGAGCCTGACGGCCGGCGTCAAGAACCTGCTGGACAAGGACCCGCCGTTCTCCAACCAGGGCACGCTGTTCCAGAAGGGCTACGATCCGCGCTACACCGACGCCGTCGGCCGCGCGATCTACCTGCGCGGCAGCTACACCTTCTAAGCTTCGCCCCCCTCCAGCGCCGGTGCCAGCACCGGCGGTACCCGGACCCGCCGTCAGGCGCGTCCGGGTTTTTTCATGTCCGGCCGCCTGTTGTGGCATAAATGTAACGCTATGTACAAACATTAATACAGATTCATGACGCTCAACTTCGCACAACTATGTTGCATAAAAAATTGCCACCGCCGGAGATTCGCTTCTTTTTTGATAGCAAATCAATTTTTCCCCACCTTTCCACCCATCAAGCACCAAATTAGAGCGCCACGACGCGCCCGTTTGGCGCGCGCGCTGCCCGAACCGGGCGACGCCTTCGGGCTAGCCGTCCCGTCTTTTGCACGTTGACAGTAAAACGCGCGGGGTGATTTGATAGCGGAATGAAAGCAACGCCGAGGTTTCTCGAGGTTCTTTCAAACGCCGTAATAACAATTAAACACACCCGTGTACACGTTTTGAATTGGGAGCTTAACAATGATGGTTGAAACAGTATTGTCGCGATCCGTACGCTTGATCTGCGCCAGCGGCCTGGCCCTGGGCATGCACGCCGCCGTGGCGCAAACCGCAGACGCGCCGATCCAGCGCGTCGAGATCACCGG
>DATMSN010000297.1:0-3419 GCA_035565375.1 Duganella sp.
CGGCGCTGCACCGGCGCCGCCCCGACAGCGTCGGCCGCACCTGGGCGTTTCTGCTGGCGGCGACCATCCTGTACATCCCCGCCATGCTGCTGCCGGTGATGTACACCGATTCGCTGTTCGGCAAAGAGGACGATACGATCATCAGCGGCGTCATGCTGTTCTGGAACAGCGGCTCGCAGGCGCTGGCGATCATCATTTTCGTCGCCAGTATCGTGGTGCCGGTGCTGAAGCTGGCCGCGCTGTCGCTGCTGGCGCTGACGGCGCAGACCCGCTCGCGCTGGCGCCCGCAGCAGCGCACCGTGTTGTACCGGATCGTGGAGTTCGTCGGCCGCTGGTCGATGCTCGATATTTTTGTCATCACGCTGACGGTGGCGCTGGTGCGCTTCCAGACGCTGGCGGTGATCACCGCCGGTCCCGGCGCGCTGGCGTTTTGCGCGGTGGTGGTGCTGACGATGCTGGCGTCGATGCAGTTCGATCCGCGCTTGATATGGGATGCGACCGATTCAAATGGAGAAAAACATGCCTGAAAACGAGGGCGGCCAGCCGCCGCTGCACGAGCCCCATGTGGAGAAGGCCAGCCGCTGGCTGCCTTCGCTGGTCTGGCTGATTCCCCTGCTGGCGGCGTTGATCGGCGCCGGCCTGGTGGTCAAGTCGTTCGTCGACCGCGGGCCGACCGTGACGGTGAGCTTCCGCAGCGGCGACGGCCTGGAACCCGGCAAGACCAAGGTCAAGTTCAAGGACGTCGACATCGGTCTGGTGCGCTCGATTACGCTGGCGCGCGATCTGTCCAAGGTGCTGGTGACCATCGACATGCGCAAGGAGGCATCGCGCTTCACCGCCATCGACACGCGCTACTGGGTGGTGCGTCCGCGCATCGGCGCCAGCGGCGTGTCCGGGCTGAATACTTTGCTGTCGGGCTCCTACATCGGCGTCGACGCCGGCAAGTCGGAGGAGACCAAGGACGAATTCACCGGCCTTGAGCAGGCGCCCCAGGTGGCGTTCGACGAGAAGGGCAGCTACTACACGCTGCATGGCGAGACCCTCGGCTCGGTCGATGTCGGCTCGCCGATCTTCTATCGCCGCATCCAGGTGGGGCAGGTCGCCGCCTACGATCTGGAGCCGAAGGGGCGCGGCATCAACATGAAGGTGTTCGTCAAGTCGCCGTACGACCAGTATGTCGGCAAGGGCACGCGCTGGTGGCATGCCAGCGGTGTCGACGTGCGGCTCGATTCCAACGGCTTCAAGGTCAACACGCAGTCGCTGGCGGCGCTGCTCGTCGGCGGCATCGCCTTCGAGAGCATGAACGGCCAGAAGCCCGCCGCCGCCGCGCCGACCGGCAGCGAATTCCTGTTGGCGTCCGACCAGGCCAGCGCCCTGCGCGAGCCCGATGGCGCGCCGATCACCACGGTGCTGTACTTCGACCAGTCGCTGCGCGGCCTGTCGCAGGGCGCGACCGTCGATTTCCGCGGCATCGTGCTGGGCGAGGTGCGCTCGGTGGGCGTGGAGTTCGATCCGGTCAAGAAGTCGTTCCGCATGCCGGTGACGGTGGATATGTATCCGGCGCGCCTGGGCCGCGCCTTCCAGAAGACCATCGACGACGATCAGCGCAACAGCGCCGGCCCGCAGGTGCTGGAGCGGATGGTGGCGCGCGGCTTGCGCGGCCAGCTCCGCACCGGCAATCTGCTGACCGGCCAGCTGTATGTGGCGCTGGACTTCTTCCCGAACGCGGCGCCGGTCAAGCTTGACCTGAGCAAGGAGACGGTGGAGCTGCCGACGGTGCCGAACAGTCTGGACGAACTGCAAACGCAGCTCGCGAGCATCGCGCGCAAGCTGGACAAGGTGCCGTTCGACGAGATCGGCGTTAATCTGCGCGATACGCTCAAGAGCGCCAATGTGCTGATCAAGCAGCTCGACGCGCAGGTGGTGCCGGAGATGAAGGATACGCTGGGCGCGGCGCGCAAGACCTTCAGCACCGCCGACCAGATACTGCAGAAGGATTCGCCGGTGCAGTCCGACCTGCGCGAGGCACTGCAGCAGCTGACGCAAACGATGCAATCGCTGAACGCCTTGTCCGATTATCTGGAACGGCATCCGGAATCGCTGTTGCGTGGCAAAGGCAGCAAGCAGGACAAACTGGGAGAGAAGAAATGACGCAAACGATCTATCGGCGCACCCGCCCCGCGCTGGCGGCATTGACGGCGGCCGCGCTCGCGCTGGCCGGCTGCGCCAGCACCCCGCCCGAGCATTTCTACAGCCTCAGTAACGGTATGGGCGTGGCGCAGAAGGCCGATACGCCGGCCGCGGGCTACTACATCGAAGTGCCGGCGGTGACGGTGCCGCAGCAGGTCGCGCGCAACCAGATGGTGGTCACGACGGGCGCTGGCAGCATCGATCTGCTGGAGTACGACCGTTGGGCGTCGCCTCCGGCCGCGGAGATCGGCCAGGCGCTGTCGCTGGCGATTTCCGGCGAGTTGGGCACCATCGACGTGTTCCGCACGCCGTCGCCGGACGGCGCGCCGGTCTACCGCATCAGCACCAACGTGCAGCGCTTCGAATCGGCGCCCGGCAAGTACGCGCTGATCGACGCGGTATGGAGCGTGCGCCTGGTGGGCGGCGCCAAGGTGCTGACCTGCCGCAGCGTCGCCAACGAGGAGGTCGGCGCCGGCAACGACGCGCTGGTGGCGGGCCATCGCCGCGCCGTCGTCCGCATCGGCGCCGATATCTCCAAGGCGGTGCGCGCGCTGGCCGCCGGCGGCAACGCGGGCTGCTGAACGGGCTTCTAGCGTCCCGCCCATACCGGCGGGATGCGCCTGGCCCAGGGCGCCGCTTGTTCCAGCTGGCCTGCGAGTCGCAGTAGCAGGCCATCCTGGCCGAAGCCGGCCGCGAACTGTGCGCCGATCGGCAAGCCATCCCCGCTCGATCCCAACGGCACCGACATCGCCGGCACGCCCGCCACGTTGGACAGTGGCGTGTAGGGCGAATGGCGGAATACATGCCCGGTCCATTCCAATCCGTCCATATGCGCGGTTCCTTCAGTGTAGACGCCGATGCGTTGCGCGGTTTCCGGCAGGGTCGGTGTGAGCAGCACGTCGTACCGGCTGAAGAAAGTCGCGACGGCGCGGCTGACGCGATTGCGTACATCCAGCGCGCCCGCGAACGCCGGCGCCATGGCGCGGCGGCCGTACTCGTAGCAGGCCAGCGTGGAGGGCTCCAGCGTCGCCAGGTCGGCTTTGCGGCCCGTGGCCGCCGCGAAGCCGTCTATCCAGCCGACCAGGTTGGCGCACCAGACCTGCGCGTTGGCATGCACGAATTCTTCCCACGATACGCCGATGTCGAGCCGTGCCTCATCGACTTCATGACCCAATCGGCGGCACAGCTCCGCCGCCGCCAGCGTCGCCGCCGCGACATACGCGCCGGGC
>DATMSN010000298.1:0-1668 GCA_035565375.1 Duganella sp.
CCGCCGCCTCCAGCAGCCGCACCAGCTGGCGCGCAACGGCGCCGCCGGTATCGATCAGGGCGACATCGGCGCGCGCATGGTCGCGCAGCACGCGCTCGATGCCGGCCTGGACGAACGGGTAGTGGGTGCAGCCGAGCACCAGCGTATCGGCGCCCTGGTCCAGCAGCGGGGCGATGTAGCGCTCCAGCATGGCGCCGATGGCCGGCGCCTCCAGGTCGCCCAACTCGATCAGATCGACCAGCCCGACGGCCGGTTGCAGCAGGAACTCGGTATGGCTGGCGGCGGAGATTTGCTCGCGCAGTTGCAGGAACTTGTCACCCTTGAGCGTGCGCGCCGTCGCCAGCACGCCGACCTTGCCGTTGCGCGTGGCGGCCACGGCCGGCTTGAGGCCCGGCTCGACGCCGACCACCGGCAAATCCGGATAGCGCGCCCGCACCGCCTTGATGGCGGCCACGGTGGCGGTGTTGCAGGCCACCACCAGCGCCTTGGCGCCGTGCTCCAGCAGGAAAGCCGTCACGGCCAGCGCGCGGTCGACGACAAACTGCTCGGTTTTGTCGCCATAGGGCGCGTGGCCGGAATCGGCGAAGTACATCAGGTGTTCGTGCGGCAGCTGCGCGCGGATATGGCGCAGCACCGACAGCCCGCCCACGCCGGAATCGAAAACGCCGATGGGCGAGTCAACCAAGGCGTCGGCCGAACGGGGGCGGGCGCTGTTCATCAGGCGGCGACGACCGGAACGTTCAACTGCTCGATCCTGGCTTTCCACTCCGCCGGGCCGGTGTTGTGCACCGACGTGCCGGCCGCGTCGACGGCCACCGTCACCGGCATGTCGACCACGTCGAACTCGTAGATCGCTTCCATGCCCATGTCGGCGAAGCCGAGCACCTTGGCGCCCTTGATCGCCTTCGAGACCAGGTAGGCCGAGCCGCCGACGGCCATCAGATAGGCCGACTGGTGCTTCTTGATCGATTCGATGGCGACCGGACCACGCTCGGCCTTGCCGATCATGGCGATCAGGCCGGTTTGCTCGAGCATCATGTCGGTGAACTTGTCCATGCGGGTGGCCGTGGTCGGGCCGGCCGGGCCGACGACCTCGTCGCGCACCGGATCGACCGGGCCGACGTAGTAGATCACGCGGTTCTTGAAGTCGACCGGCAATTGCTCGCCCTTGGCCAGCATGTCCTGGATGCGCTTGTGCGCGGCGTCGCGGCCGGTCAGCATTTTGCCGTTAAGCAGCAGGGTCTGGCCCGGCTTCCACGAGGCGACTTCTTCGCGGGTCAACGTGTTGAGGTCGACGCGCTTGGATTTTTCGGTGTCCGGCGCCCACGAGACGTCGGGCCAGGTCGACAGCGGAGGCGGCGTCATGTAGGCCGGGCCCGAGCCGTCCAGCACGAAGTGGCCGTGGCGGGTGGCCGCGCAGTTGGGGATCATGGCGACCGGCTTGGAGGCCGCGTGGGTCGGGTGCATCATGATTTTGACGTCCAGCACGGTCGTCAGGCCGCCCAGGCCCTGCGCGCCGATGCCCAGCGAGTTGATCTTGTCGCACAGTTCGATGCGCAGCTCTTCGAGCTTGTTTTGCGGGCCGCGCTGTTTCAGCTCGAACATGTCGATGTCTTCCATCAGCACTTCCTTGGCCATCAGCATGGCCTTCTCGGCGGTGCCGCCGAT
>DATMSN010000299.1:0-2881 GCA_035565375.1 Duganella sp.
CCGATCTCGTCCGCCCTGCAGCGCCGCGTATTCGGGCAGGTCGTGCGTGGCCCCGGCTTCCAGGTCGGCCGGGTCGTGCTGGCCGACCACCACCAGGTCGGCGTAGCGCGCCTGCAGCACGATGCTGTACTGCGCCGGGTCGTCGCCGAGGCGGCGCTCGATGGCTTCGAGGCCGGCGCCGCGCGCGATCTTTTCAAAATTGTCCAGCGCCCGCCCGGCGTCGGCGCGACAGGCTTCCAGCTCCTCCTGCGGCATCGGCGCGACCATCATCATCGGGTTGGCGGCGTACAGCGCCGGCACGAAGCCGCTGACGGCCGCGCCGATCAGGTATGCCTGCTCGTCGAGGGCCAGGCGCGCGGCCAGCGCGACGCGGGCGTCGGAGCGGCTGGAACGGTCCACGTGGACCAGGATGGTTTTGTAAGACATGCTGCCTCCTATGAAGAAATGGCGATCGCCTGCAATGCCTCGGCGTCGAGTAACTCAATGCGGCGGTTCTGGACTTCCAGCAGTCCGGCCGCGCGGAACTGCGTCAGTTGGCGGCTCACGCTTTCCAGCGCGAGACCGAGATGGGACGCGATGTCGTCGCGCGACATGCGCAGTTCGAACGACGGCGCCGGCGGCGCCGGCGCCTGGTGGCTGGCGGCCAGGTCCAACAGAAAGGCGGCCAGCCGCTGCGGCGCCCTGGCGTTGCCCAGCAGGAGCATGCTGCTCTGCTGACGCGCCAGCTCGGTGGCGAACAGCGCGTGAAAACGCAGCAGCAGCGTGCTGCGCTGCTGTATCAGGCTGGTGAGCATCGGGTACGAGATCGCGCACACCGCGCTGTCGCACAGCGCGACGGCGTCGCAGCAATAGACGTGCGAGGCCAGCGCCTCCAGGCCCAGCAATTGGCCCGGCAGGTAGAACCCCACCACCTGCGGCCGGCCGTCGGGCATCGGCCGTTCGGCTTTGATCTGGCCGCTTGCCACGATAAACAGATGGTCGAGCGGCATGCCGCGCTGGTAGAGGCGGTCGTGGCGTTTGAGGTGCTGCCGGTACGCGACCGTGTGTTCGAAGCCGAGCAGGCCGGCGGGGTCGAGCCCGGCCGGCAGACATTGCTCCCGCGTGGCGCAGTCGCGGCAAGTGGACGGCGGGTTCGCGCTGGGCGGTGCGGAGCGTAATATGGCTGAGTTGGGCGGCAACATGTATAGGACCTGAGGCAAAGTATGGATAGCCTAGCAAGTCTTAACCGAAAAAAAATTGATCTGCGTCAAATACCTCCCGGTTCGCGTCCACGCGCTTAAATCATGCGCCGTACCAATAGGTCGCGGATGTTGTTGATCGCCGCCGCCGGATTGAGTCCCTTGGGACAGACGTCGGTGCAATTCATGATGGTGCGGCAGCGAAACAGGCGGTAGGCGTCGCTCAGGTCGTCCAGCCGCTCCGACGGCGTGGTGTCGCGCGTGTCGGCGATGAAGCGGTAGGCTTGCAGCAGCCCGGCCGGGCCGACGAAACGGTCCGGATTCCACCAGAATGTCGGGCAGGCGGTGCTGCAGCAGGCGCACAGGATGCACTCGTACAGGCCGTTGAGCCTGTCGCGGTCTTGCGGCGATTGCAGCCGCTCGCGCTCGGGCGGCGGATCGTCGTTGACCAAATAGGGCTTGATCGAGTGGTACTGCCGCCAGAATTCGCTCAGGTCGACGATCAGGTCGCGCACCACCGGCACGCCGGGCAGGGGGCGCAGCACGATCGGCTGCCGCAGTTCCTTGATCGCGGCCACGCAGGCCAGGCCGTTCTTGCCGTTGATGTTCATCGAATCGGAACCGCACACGCCTTCGCGGCAGGAGCGCCGGAAGGACAGGCTGTCGTCGATGTCGCCCTTGATCCGCATGAGCAGGTCGAGCACCATCGTGCCCTCGTAGCCCGCTTCCACGGTGTAGTCCTGCATGCGCGGCGGTTCGCCGGTGTCCGGGTCGTAGCGGTAGATTGTCAACTGCACGGGACCGTATTGCGGCATGGGTTCTCCCGGCGTCAGCCCGGCGGACGCGCCAGCAGCTTCCACGCGGCCAGCGCGGCGCCGCCGAACAGCAGCGCCGTCGCCAACTGGCCCGAGCGCAGGGCCATCGCGGTATAGGGCGAGCGTTCGTGGACCCGGCTGTACCTGGCGCCGAGCCGCTGCCGCAGCTCCAGGCTGTCGGGCGCGTACAGCGTGTCGTGCCGGTCGGGCGGGGCGGGCCGGTCCGACTCCTGCTGCTTGAACATGGTCGCTTTCATGTAGCGGTCGAACAGGCGCGGCATGTGGAAGCTGCCCACCGCGATCATCTTGGCCGCGCCGCCCACGTAGACGTCGCGTTGCGGGTGCTGGGCGGCGTGCAGGATGGCGCTGGCGACGACCTCGGGCGCGTACAGCGGCGGCGGCAGGCGCGGTTCGTGCGACAGGTAGTTTTTGGCGTGCACGGTCAGCATCGTGTCGGTGGCGGCCGGTTTGATCAGCGTGACCGAGATCGGCACCTGGTCTTTTTCGATTTCCATGCGCAGCGAGTCGGTGAAGCCCTTGACCGCGTGCTTGGAGGCCGAGTAGATGCCCTGCAGCGGCACGGCGCGGTCCGACACTTCGCTGCCCAGGTTGATCAGCGCCCCGCCATGGCGCTTCATGCGGCGCAGCGCCTCCAGCGAGCCGTGGACGACGCCCCAGAAATTGGTCTGGAACAGGCGTTGCCGGTCCTCGTCGGTGACGTCCTCGTGCCGTCCGAAGATCGACACGCCGGCGTTGTTGACCCAGCTGTCGATGCGGCCGAAGCGGTCGATGGCCGCCTGGCCCAGTTTTTCCACCTCGGCGCGCTCGCCGACGTCGGTGGGCACGGCCAGCGCCTGGGCGCCGTGCGCGGCCAGCTCGTCGACCAGT
>DATMSN010000300.1:0-1953 GCA_035565375.1 Duganella sp.
TGGCCGCGACGGTGGCGTCGCTGGCCGGCGCGTCGAGGCCGAGCACGAAGATCTGCTGCTCGTCGATACGGCTGTTGCCTTCGCGCGGCAGCGATTCGACGACGGCCGGGCCGCCGGTATCGAAGGAGAAGGCGCGCTCGCCGGCCAGCGCTTTGCCGCCCAGGTCCCTGGCGTCGGCCTTGACGGTGAAGCGGCAGGCCACGCCCGCCGGCAGGTCCCTGGCGAAATCGTAGCTCCAGTTTTGGCCGTCGATCCAGCGGCCCTTGCCCGGCTCCGGACAATCGACGGTGAAGGGATCGGTCAGGCGCATGTCGCCCAACGGGACCATCGGGGCGCTGAAGCGCGCCGCCACCTGGCGCACGCCTTTGACGGTGCCGGTGGGCGAGAACGAGGTGACGGTGGTTTGGGCGAGAACGGCGAACGGCAGGCCGCAGAAAACGGCCAGACCAACGAGGCGGGACAGAAGGCGCATGCCAACTCCGGGGAGCGATGTGGAATCAGCTCAGTGTTGCAAACGCCCCCGGCAAAGTCAACAACATTACAGAATAAACATCGCGCTTACGCCAGGTTAAACACCGCCATCGATTCCACGTGCGACGTGTGCGGGAACATGTTGACCACGCCGGCCTTGTCGAGCACATAGCCGGCGTTGACCAGGATGCCGGCGTCGCGCGCCAGGGTCGACGGACTGCACGACACATAGACGATGCGCTTGGGCAGCAGGTCGGCGCGCGTGCCGCTCAACGCCACCAGCGCCTCGCTCAGCGCCATGGCGCCGTCGCGCGGCGGGTCGATCAGCATGCGGTCGAATTTGCCGAGCGCGATCAAGTCGTCGGCCGTGACCTCGAACAGGTTGCGCGTGTAGAACGTGGTCTTGTCCGACAGCCCGTTGGCCTTGGCGTTGTCCAGCGCCCGCTCCGACAGGCTGGTGCTGCCCTCGATACCGACCACCTCGCGCGCCTGCGTCGCCAGCGGCAAGGTGAAATTACCCAGGCCGCAGAACAGGTCGGCGACGCGGTCTTCCGGCCGCACTTCCAGCAAGCGCAGCGCCTTGCCCACCAGCACGCGGTTGATGTAGTGGTTGACCTGCGTGAAATCGACCGGCTTGAACGGCATCTTGATGCCGAATTCGGGCAGCAGATAATGCAGGTCGTCGTCGAGCGGATAGAACGGCGCGGCCGTCTCCGGGCCCTTGGTCTGCAGCCAGAATTGAATCCGGTGCTGGTCGGCGAACGCCTTCAGCTTGGCCTCGTCGTCGGCGGTCAGCGGCGCCATGATGCGCAGCACCAGCGCGGTGACGCCCTCGCCGATGGCCACCTCGATCTGCGGCACCTGGTCGTACAGCGACAACGAACCGATCAGCGCGCGCAGCGGCAGCAGCAGGTCCGACACGTGGCGCGGCAGGATCTCGCAGCTGTCGATATCGGCCACGAACACCGACTTTTTCTCGTGGAAGCCGACCAGCACCGTGCCCTTCTTGGCCACGTGGCGCACCGACAGCCGCGCGCGGTAGCGGTAGCCCCAGGTCGGGCCGTACATCGGCCGCATCACCGTCAGCGGCTTGACCTTGCCGATGTGGCGCAGGTTGTCCTCGAGCACGCGCTGTTTGATCGCCACCTGCGCGGTCGGCTCCAGGTGCTGCATCGAGCAGCCGCCGCAGTAGTCGAAATGCTTGCACTTGGGCTGGACCCGCATCGGCGACTCGTGGTGCAGCACCGTCATGCGCGCCATTTCCCAGTTCTTCTTCTTTTTGAACGTGTAAAAACTGACCTTCTCGCCCGGCAGCGCGCCCTCGACAAACACCACCTTGCCCTGCGAACCGTCTTCATTGTGCAAATGGCCGACGCCACGGGCGTCCATGTCGAGCGATTTGATGTCGAGGATAATATCTTGCATAAAATTTAATTTTAACGAAGGAATGGCTGACGCCGCCGCGCCGGCGGGCCGCCGGCC
>DATMSN010000301.1:0-3461 GCA_035565375.1 Duganella sp.
CCGGCGAGGTGATGCCGGTGGTCGACACGCCACCCGACACGGGACTGGCCTGCACGCCGTTGTCGCCGGCCAACGCGAGCGCGGTGGCGGGCAAGATCGCGCTGATCGACCGCGGCGCATGCGTGTTCGTGGACAAGGTCAAGAACGTGCAGAACGCCGGCGCCATCGGCGCGATCATCGTCGACAACACGCCCGGCTCGCCGCCGCCGGACCTGGGCGGCGACGATCCCACCATCGTCATTCCGGCCGTGCGCATCACGCTGGACGACGGCCGGGCGCTGAAGGCGGTGCTGGCCACGCGCTCGCGGACGCACTCCGGCCTGTTCGCCAACCTGGGTGTGAACCTGGCGGTGCGCGCCGGCACCGACCTGGCGGGCAGGGTGATGCTGTACGCGACCGATCCCAACCTGCCGGGGTCGTCCGTGTCGCACTACGACATCAGCGCCATCCCCAACCAGCTGATGGAGCCGGCGATCAACGATGACCTGTCGCACGAGGTCGCACCACCGCGCGACCTGACGTATCCCTTGCTGCGCGACATAGGCTGGTGATGCGGAACGCACCGGCCGGCCGAAACCGCCGGGCGGTGCGTTGGCGTACATACCAACATGGCCGCCTTGTCTACTCTTTCTCCAGTCCCGCTGAATAGAAAGAGTGTCATGGCAGCCCCCCCAAACAGACAAATCAACGACGTCCTGCGCAAGGTCTTCGGCATGGAGTCGCTGCGCGACGGCCAGCGCCGCGTCATCGACAGCGTGCTGGCCGGCCAGGACACGCTGGCCGTCATGCCCACGGGCAGCGGCAAGTCGCTGTGCTACCAGTTGCCGGCGCGCCTGATGAAGGGCGTGACGGTGGTGGTGTCGCCGCTGATTTCGCTGATGAAGGACCAGGCCGAGAAGCTGGAGGAGGCGGGCATCGCCAGCGCCGCGCAGATCAACAGCAGCCTGTCGCGCGGCGACGAGCTGGCGGCGCTGGAGGGCATCGAGAGCGCCAACAAGGACATCGTCTTTTGCACGCCGGAGCGGCTGGTGACGCCGGACTTCCTGGCGCTGCTGAAAAACAGCGACATCGCGCTGATGGTCATCGACGAGGCGCACTGCATCTCGCAATGGGGCCATGACTTCCGTCCCGCCTACCTGGAGATCGGTGCCGCGCTCAACGCGCTGGGCCGCCCGCCGGTGCTGGCGCTGACGGCGACCGCCACCGACGAGGTGATCGCCGACATACGCGCGCAGCTTGGGCGCCCGCGCATGGCCGTCATCAACACCGGCATCTACCGCCCCAATCTGCATTACCGCGTGCGCCAGGTGACCAATCCCGGCGAGAAGTGGGCGCAGGCGCTGCAACTGGTGCGCGAGACGGCCGGCGTGGGCATCGTCTACGCCGCCACCGTCAAGGCGGCCGAGGAAATGCACGAGATGCTGCGCGACGCCGGCGAGAGCGTGACGCTCTATCACGGCAAGCTGAAAGCGGCCGAACGCAGCGAAAACCAGAATCTGTTCATGAGCGGCGAACGCCGTGTGATGGTGGCGACCAACGCCTTCGGCATGGGCATCGACAAGACCGACACGCGCTTCGTGATCCATCTGCAGGTGCCGGCCAATCTGGAGGCTTATTACCAGGAGTCCGGCCGCGCGGGGCGCGACGGCCTCGATGCCGAATGCACGCTGCTGTACTACCACGCGGACAAGCGCCTGCAGCAGTTTTTCCTGATCAAGCACTATCCATCGGCGGAGGAGCTGAGGGCGGTGTACGAGGCGGCCGTCGCGTCGGAACTGCCGACCTTCACCGAGGCCGATTTGAAGCCGCGCCTGGAGCAGCTGCCCGCCAGCCAGTTGAAGATCTGCCTGAAGATGCTCAAGGACGGCAAGCTGCTAAACCGGAACAGCAAGCTGGCCTACCTGCTGGCGAAACAGCCGAAAGGTCCGCCCAAGGCGGCGGAGTTCGAGCGCATGGCGCAAGTGTATGTGGACAAGCATGAGCGCGACCGCGAGGGGCTTGAACAGATGGTCGCTTACGCGCAGAGCGGCTACTGCCGCTGGAAGCTGCTGCTCGACTACTTCGGCGATCTGGCGCCCGGCTTCGAGCGTTGCTGCAAGTGCGACAATTGCCTGTCGCCGCCGTCGATCCAGGAGGGCGGACCGCTGCCGGCGGGCGAGGCCGAACCGGTATCGCCGCCGCCAGGGTTGTTGACGTCTACGGGATCAGCTCAAACAGCAGCAGCTGCGTAACCTGGTCCTTGCCGAAGTTATCGTCCGAGATCAGCACCAGGCTGGCGTGGCCGTTTGGCAGCGCCGGTCCCAGGGAGATGCCTTCCAGGTTGTCCACCCGCGGCATCTTGAGCTGGTTCAGGTCCAGCACCAGGCGCTTTTTCAGCATGGTGTAGGAGGCGCCGTTGAGCGTCGCCAGGTTCTGGATGTCGCTGGCGCCGTCGGTGCTGATCTCGTAGATGCGCACGAAATCCTGATAGCTGCCGTCGTCGGCCTGGACGCCGGAGCGTTCCATCACCAGCAAACGGGTATCGCTCAGGGCCAGGATTTCGGAGATGCCGTTGTCGGCGAACTTGCCTTTGCCCGGGACGGCGGGAATCGCCTCGAGCGGATAGGCGAACTGCCCGAGCACCTTGCCGTCGCGGGCGAAGCGCGTGATGCGGTTGACGGCGCCCGTTCGCGGGTTGGGCAGCGGGCCATCCTGGATCATCGGCCCCTCCATCGACACCCATAGCGTTTTGCCGTCCGGGGAGAAGCTCAACCCCTCGAAACTCTGGTTGTTGCGCGGTCCGGATTTGCCGTCGGCCGGGACGTTGAACATATCCGGCAACGGCAGCTCCGACATGAAAGCGCCATCGGGCTTGGCCTGCCGCACGAACGGCGGCAGCCCGGCCGGGACGTCGCCCTCGCTGGTGTACCAGATCGTGCCGTCGCGCGGGTCGACCCGGATCGACTCCAGATCGGGCACGACGCCGCCATGCCGCTTGAAGTTTTCCTTCGACGGATAGGCTTTGCCGTCCGGTTGCAGCAGCGTGACGACACTGGTCAGCTCGACCGACTTGAACGATTTGTCGTCGTACGCGAGCCGCGCGCGATAGTAGCGGGCCGGATTGTGCTCGGAGCGGTCGTCGGAGATCATCACCCAGTCGCCGCGGGCGGCGTCGTAGTCGATGCCGGACAGGCCGCCCACCATCGTGCCGTGGAATTGCACGCGCCACGGCAGCCGCTGCTCGCCGATCAGGCGCATCGACGAGACGGTGTCGGGCGTGGTTTTGGCGGTCGGCAGCTGGGCGCAGCCGCCCAGCGCCAGAAGCAGGGAGAGCGAGCCGGCCAGGGTTCGGATGGACCGGCGCGAGGGGTTTTCAGCCTTCATATTCTCTTGTCGTAAGCAGCAAACCCAGCAGTATAACGTGAGCCGGCGCTAGCCCCGCCGAATGCGCGACATCAGGCCCGCCGCGAGCGCCAGCAGGA
>DATMSN010000302.1:0-5603 GCA_035565375.1 Duganella sp.
CCGGCGCGCCGCAGACGGCGGCGGTCCAGGCGGAACCACGGTCGCGGTCGGCCAGCATCTGGATCTCGTCGATGACGGCCACGTCGACCGGCGTGCGGGTGTCGAGCATCTCGACCGTGCTGGCGACGTGGGTGGCGCCGGCCACCAGGCGCCGCTCCTCGCCGGTCACCAGGCTGACGGCCAGCGGCTTGCCGTGCTGCTCCATGGCCTGCAGGCGCTCGTAGTTTTCCAGCGCCAGCAGCCGCAACGGCGCCAGATAGACGCCGCTGGGCGCCTTGGCCAGCGCCTCGATGGCCTGGTGGGTCTTGCCCGAGTTGGTCGGCCCCAGCAGCGCGACGAACTTGCGCTTGATGCGGCGGGCGACGTCGAACGACGCCGGATATTCGGCCAGATTGATGCTTTGGCGGGTGCGCTCGGCGTGCTGCTCCTCCATTTCGCGCTCGACGGCGTGCTCCAGCCGCAGGCGGATGCGGTCGAACACGGTGCCGGCCGGCTCGGAAATCTGCATGTCCGCCAGGCCTTGCAGGAAAGGCTGGGGGTCCAGCTCGCAGTCGTCGCAGGCGTCGGCCATTTCCTGGACGAATTCGGCGACGTAACCGTGCAGCTCGGTCACGACGGCGTCGCTGGCGCGCTCGCGCAGCAGCGCCGAGCGGGCATCGCCATCCATCTTGCGCCACTTGGACGGCTTGGCCAGCACGCCCTGCGCCGGCACCAGATCGTAGGGGTAATGGGTGCCGTTATACTCGACCATGCCGGTCAGGCGCAAAAACACCCGCCCTTCCATCCGGGACAACAAAAACCCCTTGGCCGTCAAACCGAGCTGGCGCATCAGTTCGTCGTCGTTTTGTTGATCTGCGATGTCTGTCATAGTGGTCCGGGTGTTTTTGATCGATACCGCCAGATTATATCGTGCCGGTCCGGCGCCCGTTTTTTGTATTTCCCAATGATATCTGGCACCATAGTCGTTCCCCACCGCCAACCCGCCTCGACCTCATCGCAATGCCTCAAACCATTATCGCCCCAGTCCAGCATGAATTGCTGATTAAAAAGAGCCGCTTTATTGCCTGCGTGCAGCCTATGACAGACCGGGCCGCCGCCCAGAAAGTGGTGGCGGAATTATGGGCGCGGCATCCGCAGGCGGCCCACGTTTGCTGGGCGTTATTAGCGGGCGGACAATCGGCGGCGGTGGATGATGGGGAACCGAGCGGAACGGCTGGGCGGCCGATGCTCGACGTATTGCGTCACCAGGACCTGGAGGGAGTATTGGCCACCGTCGTGCGGTATTTCGGCGGGATCAAATTGGGCGCCGGTGGTTTGGTCAGGGCTTATACCGACAGCGTGGCGCAGGCTTTATTAAACGCCGAGAAGATCGCCATTATCAAACTGCGTCATTTAATTTGCACCGTGCCGTATGCGATGGAAGGAATGATACGGCGCGAGATCGAAATGGCCGGCGCCAGCCTGGATAATGTATCCCATGCCGATAACGTCAGATTTGAATTCAACATGGCGGACAATGCCGCCACGCCATTCATCACCCGCCTCAACGAAGCGGGCCACGGCCGCATTCTATGGATAAATCCAGACGAGCAAGAGGCGGACGAGTAACGAAACCCGCGGCCCCGCGGCCTGCGGCCTTCCCAAGCTCGATTTTGGTATATTCGCGCCAATACTTGGCATAGCTACGCTGGGGCGCCCGCCCAAGTGGCCCGGTGCCACAGCGTTTCGAGCGGCCCCTGCTTGCGCCGCTTCAGCCACCACACACTGAACTGGCGTTGCACCAGCGCCAGCGCGATGCCTATCGCCAAGGCGAAACTGGCGCCGGTATATTGATACATGCCCAGCCCGAAGCCATAATAAATGGACGTACCGACGATCGATTGCACGACATAACTTGTCAGGCTCATTTTCCCCAACGGCGAGAAAAACTCCAGCCAGCGCCACGAATAAAACAGCAGCGCGAAGCCGGACACCAGCACCGCCATGAACGCCACATTCGACCAGGACGTGATAATCACCAGCAATGGACGCCGCACCGCCTGGCCGACATGCCATGCCTCTGGATAGGATTTAAGCAGATAGAATGGAATAAATGCCAGCACCGCGATCACCAGCGTCCGCGACCAGTACCGTTTATTTTCTGGTGTCGTTTTAAATACCCCTTTCCTGCCGGCGAGCATACCCAGCATAAACAAGGCGGGAATCTGGAATATGCGCCCATTTTCCCAACTCCAGCGGACGGCTGCGACTTTACCGTTGGTCAGATTCCCCCACCACACGTCCAATACGGAACCGTGCGCCATATATTCGCTCGTCCGGCCGAAATAAGCCCACGACGCTGGATTCGGCAGTTTCTCGTCGGGATTTGGTAACGCCTGGAAAAACTCGATCCACGCGTAAGGCTGCAGCAGCAATATCACCGCGATGGCCAACACGGTTCCGCTGCGCAGGCGCGCGACCGGGATCAAGGCCAGCCCCAGCACCGCGTAAATGCTCAGGATGTCGCCCTGGTAAAACATCGAATTGAACAGGCCGAAGGCCAGCAGCAATGCCAGGCGCCAGGCGAAACGGGGCCGGAAATCCTCGCCGCGCGCCTCGCGGTTATGCCACTGGATATAAAAGGTCATGCCGAACAATAGAGCGAAGATCGCGTAGGACTTTCCGCCGAACAGGAAAAACATGCTGTCCCAGATCATTTTGTCCACCAACTGCAGCCACTCCGGCAGGCCGGTGGGCGAGAAGTAGAAATCAAAATGCTCGATATTGTGCAGCAGCATGATCGAGACGATGGCGAAGCCGCGCAGCGCGTCGATCACATCCAGGCGGGAAGAGTTGGCGTTCATCGGTTTCATTTACCTTGGCAAAATGAGCAGAATGCCAAGTTTATATGGAAACGCTACCAACGGTGGAAAAAAACCGGCCCCACCCGGCAAAACAAATCAGCGCGACAGCCTGAACACCTTGACCGCTTCGGCCAGTTGATCGGCCTGCGACTGCAAGGCCCCGGCCGCGGCGGCGGCCTGCTCCACCAGCGCGGCGTTTTGCTGCGTGGTGCTGTCGATGCTGCCGATCGCTTGATTGATCTGGTCGATCCCCAGTTCCTGCTCGCGGCTGGCGGTGGCGATCTCGCCGACGATGGTGTTGACGCGGCTGATGCCGGTGACGATCTCTTCCATCGTGCCGCCGGCCTGGCCGACCAGCACGCTGCCCTCCCCCACCTGCGCGACCGACGCGTCGATCAACTGCTTGATCTCCTTGGCGGCCGAATCGGACCGGTGCGCCAGGCTGCGCACCTCCGAGGCGACCACCGCGAAGCCGCGCCCCTGCTCGCCGGCGCGGGCCGCCTCGACGGCCGCGTTCAACGCCAGGATGTTGGTCTGGAAAGCGATGCCCTCGATCACGCCGATGATGTCGACGATCTTTTGCGACGACGCGTTGATCGCGCCCATGGTCTCGACCACCCGCGTCATCACCGCGCCGCCTTTGCTGGCCACGCTCGCCGCCGACGCCGCCAGATCGTTGGCCTCGCCCGCGTTGCTGGAATTTTGCTTCACCGCCGACGTCAACTCCTCCATCGACGAGGCCGTCTCCTCGAGCGAACTGGCCTGCGACTCGGTGCGCGCCGACAGGTCCATATTACCCGCCGCGATCTCGCCCGAGGCCAGCGCGATCGCGTCGGTGCCGCTGCGCACCTGGCTGACGATCTTGTGCAGGCTGGCGTTCATCTCGGCCAGCGCGCGCTTGAGCAGGCCGGTCTCCGAGATGTCGGCCGCGTCGAGCGCCATGCTGCCCGACAAATCGCCCTTCGACACGCGTTCCGCGAAGTCGACCGCCTCGTCGAGCGGGCGCATGATGGAGCGCGAAATCATCTGTCCGATCACCAGCGCCACCACCGCCGCCAGCACCGAAAAGCCGATGATCTGGTAGCGCGCCCTCGCCACCTGGCTGTCGCCGACCTCCTTGGCCGCCTCCGAGTTCTTCTCGATCATGTCGCTCAGCCCCGACATGCTCTTTTCCAGCGCGCGGAAGCTGTCCATGAAGCCGCCGAACTTGGCCTGCGCCGCGTCCTTGTTGGTCAGCGACAGCTCGACCATTTCCTCGGTGTTTTTCAGGTAGCGCTCGACGTCGGGCCGCACCTGCGCGATCGCGCCGCGGACCTCGGCATCGATATCGGCCGCCTCCATATCCTTGATCCCCTTGCGGAACAGCGACATATGCTCGGCCAGGTCATCGCGCACCCCCTTGACCTCGGCCGGATCGTTCTTTTCGGCCGCCAGGCGCGCGGCCAGCACGTCGGCGCGCAGCGCGTCGTGCATCATATCGGCCTGCAACTGGTCCTTCATCGCCGCGCTGTTGGTGCTGATGGCCGCGATCGCGCCATCGAGCACGTGCACCGCCACGTAACCGACTATACCGACCAGGCCGACGAACGCCAGCGTGACCACGTTGGATAACAACAAGCGCTGTCTGATCGTCAACCGCATGGTAACCCCTGCTTAAAACTTCATGGAAAGGCCGACGGTCCAGCTCCAGTCCGGCGTCCTGTGGTTCAGGCCGCGCGACAAGGCCGTATCGATTTGCACCGTGTTCGTCAGCAGATAGGCGACGCCGGCGTCGAGGGTGCTGATGGTTCCGCCATCGCGCGCGCGGGCGATCTTTTGGTCGGAATACTCGACGAAGGTGCGCAACTGCTCGGTCCAGCCCTTGCCCACCACGATGCCGAAAATGCCGGTGGCGTGGCGGTCGCCGTTGTCGTTGGGCAGCCACGCCAGGCCGGGCATCACGCCGAGCGACCAGTCGTCGGCGAATTCCCACTCGGCGGCCAAGCGCAGCGAGCCGCCCTTGCCCTGCGCGCGGAACGGCGCGGAGCCGGAGTCGAGATCCACGTGGGCCAGCAGGCCCATCGACGGCCGCGCGCCCTGCTCGTCGGCGATATGCCATTTGACGCCGAGCGACACGTCCGCATAGCCGCTCTCGGTGAGGCGGGCGCCGGTCGAGGTGTCGGTGGAGGTGGCCCGCATGCGGCCATCGGTCTCGAGGCGCAGTTCCCAGGCGTCGCCGATGCCGTAACGCAGCAGCGTCGGCGTCGAAACCGTTTTCTCCTTGATGCCGTCGGTCTTGTTGCGATCGGCTGCGAAGCTGGTTTCGATCTGAAAGCGGCCTTTGCCGACGACGTTGCTGGATTCGACGAAATCGGGCCGGTCGGTGGCGATTTCATCTTCCGCCGCGTTCGCCAGCGCGGGTAAAATAAGCAGGGCGGCGACAATCTTTTTGATAGCCATGGATATTCCTCCAGCGCGATGTTCTGGCTATCACCGTACCACATTGATATAGATCAACGGTTGGTAAATTTCCACACGCACACTTTACACATGACTTCAATCGCACAATTAACGCCGGAAGAATTTGACCTTTTCGTCGCCTATCTGAACGACCATCTGTCGGACAACGGCCGCGACGGCACCAACTATTTCCAGCCGCTGTCGCGCAACGATGCGCGCTTCCCCGCCGACAAGGCCGACGCGTTCAGGGCGGGCATGGGCGTCGACGTCGGCGCGCCGGGATGGCGGCGGGTGTGGGTGGCGCGCGATGCAGGGGGGCGT
>DATMSN010000303.1:0-2613 GCA_035565375.1 Duganella sp.
CGAGCACGGCCAGCACGTCGGCGGCGCCGTGTTGCTCGCGGCAGGCGAGCGCCATCGCATCGAGCGTGACGACCGGCACCACCGGCAGATCGCTGCCGAAGGCGAGCCCCTGGGCGATGCCGCAGGCGGTGCGCACGCCGGTGAACGAGCCGGGACCGGAGCCGAAGGCGATGGCGTCGCACTCTTTGAGCGCGATGCCGGCTTCGGCCAGCAGTTCCTGGATCATCGGCAAGATAGATTGGGAATGGGTACGCACGCCGGACGAGACGCGGCTGATGACGGTTTCGCCCCGCAGCAGCGCGCAGGAGGCCAGTTCGGACGAGGTTTCAATGGCAAGAATAATAGGCATCCCGTATTTTAACCCGGCCCGGTGGCAGGCGCGACCCCGCGCGGGCATGTAGAATATCTCCTTTGGGCGCTGAGAACGCCGTCAATCGACGATCCTATGCATAGCTTGACCTTGAATTCCGCCAATCGCCACCAAGTTGCCGCCGCGCTCGCGGGCGACCGCTGGATCGTCGCCTGCCTGTGCGCGGCCTGGTGCGGCACGTGCGAATCCTACCGCGCCACGTTCGAGGAACTGGCCGCGCGCCATCCCGACAAGTTCTTCGTCTGGATCGATATCGAGGATCATGCGGATGTGGTGGGTGACCTGGACGTCGAGAACTTCCCCACCTTGCTGATCCAGCATCACGAACTGGTCACGTTCTTCGGCACCATGCTGCCGGACGGCGGCCTGGCGCACCGGCTGGTGCAGTCCCAGACCCAGCAAAGCGACGCGGAACTGAAAGCGCTCGCGCTCAACAGCGAGGAGCGCGCCCGCTGGCAGCACGACTGCAATCTGCGCACGCTGATGCGGAACGCGCTGGGCTGAGATCACACCGTAGTCCGACGCCCGCTGCCGGCCTGCCTGCAACCTGTCTACGCTTTATACACCCGCCGCCGGCAGCGTCTGTGCAAACTGCGAGACGCCGTCGAGGTTGAACAGCTCGACCTTCATCGCCTTGGTCCGCGGGTCGATATTGACTTCACCAAAGAACTGGTAGCCGGCAAACGGCGAAGAGTTCTGGATCAGCGGGCTTTTCGAGAATACCGCGGTGGGGCCGAAGGTTTTGTCCAGCACGCCCGGGCCGAAGGTGCCGGCATTCATCGGGCCGGCGACGAATTCCCAGAATGGGGAAAAGTTCGTGAACCGGGCCTGGGCGGGATCGTAATAGTGGGCGGCGCAGTAGTGGACGTCGGTGGTGATCCAGACCACGTTGGGGACCGCCTTGATACTGCTGAGCAGGCGGGCCATTTCGAGTTCGCGGCCGAGTGGAACGCCGTCGTTGCCGTTGGCGAGTGCTTCCCATAAGGCTACACCCTGGGCGTTCTTGCCATCGCCGACGTTCAGGCCGATGGGCATGTCGGCGGAGATGACTTTCCAGGTTGCGGTCGAGGCTTTCAGCCCGGCGATCAGCCATTCCACCTGTTCGCTACCCAGGAATGCCGAACTGGCGTCTTCCGCGGTTTGCAGGTTGGTGCTGTTCGGACCACGGTAGGTGCGCATGTCCACGACGAATAAGTCCAGCAGCGGGCCGTGCGAGATGGTGCGATAAATGCGCTGCGGTTCGCTTTGCTTGTAATAGCGCATGGGCGCGTATTCGAGGAAGGCGCGACGGCCGCGGGTGGTGAGGGTCGCAATGCTTTTTTCGGTGTAACGCGCATCGGCCGATAAATCCTTGGAAGCGCTGTAGTTATTCGTCACTTCGTGATCGTCCCATTGCCACACCTGCGGCACCTGGGCGGCGAACTTACGGAAGTTCGCATCCATCATGTTGTAGGCATGGCGGCCGCGGTATTCCTTCAGCGTTTCCGCGACCTTGCTGACTTCTTCCGTGACCAGATTACGCCAGACCTGGCCGTTTTCCGCCGTTACCTGGGCCAGGATCGGGCCGTCGGCATAAATCGTGTCGCCGTTGTGGACGAAAAAGTCCGGGTCGCGCAAACGCATCGCTTCATAAATTTTCATGCCGCCAAAATCGGTGTTGATACCCCAGCCCTGGCCGCACTGGTCGCCGCTCCAGTGAAAACGCACGGCCCGGGTTCCATCGGCGGTCGGCGTGGTCCTGAATTGGCCCGAGATGGTTTCGCTTTCGATTTTCGAATTGTTGGGATCCACATAGCGCACGCGCACGAATACCGTTTGGCCGGCGGGCAAGCCGCTCAGGTCGACACGGGTCGTGAAATCGGTGGCGTCGCTGGCATTGGGGCCAACGATGCGGCTGGCGTTGTTGAAACGGTCGCTGGTATCGTATTCGACAATCATCTGCGCGTTGCGGTCGCTCCGGCTCCAGATAATCGCCCGATTATCCGTGATGTCGCCGAACTGTATTCCCGACGGCATCTTGGGCCGTTCGTTCTCACTGACACCGATTGCTATAGGGGTGCTGCTGCCGCCGCAGCCCCCAAGCAGCAGGGAGCCGCCCAATGCCGAATTGCCCACCAATACCCCACCTTGGGCCAGGAAACTGCGACGCGAAATCGATGAAGTCATGCTTGCTCCGATCATTTAAGAGCGGACAAGCTTAGTTTTTTAATATGACATGACGATGAAATCGTCCGTATTCGTCC
>DATMSN010000304.1:0-1507 GCA_035565375.1 Duganella sp.
CGCGCGGATTTTGCCGGCGGCGTACAGGCGGCTCAGCTCAGCGCGAAAGCACGCCGCCGCGACCAGCGCGCCCAAAGCGACGAACAAGCCGAACGTCGCCAGCGGCAGCGGGACGTCGTAGCCGGTCCAGTCCTTCACCACGTCGCTTAAAAATGGGTATGACATTGCAGTCCTTCAAGTACCTGTCGGCGGCTGAACAAAAATCCTGTCGAAATCGCATTCATAACAATTGCTCAATCACTCTAGCATAAGTCTGTGCTCACCAGAAATGTTACAAACAGTCACCATGTCTTACAGGTGCTCCGATTAAATTCAGGTAAAGTTCGGCTTGTCGCAAATTCAACTTTGGAGTCCGCAATGACCGTCATGAAAAACCTCGCCGCAGCCGCCGCTGTTTCCTTCGCGCTGGCCGCGCACGCCGCCCCCGCCGACTCGCTGCCGACCACCGGCACGCTGGTGGTGGTGCCCGCATTCGGCGAAGTCAAGCACGTCAACGACCAGGTCGTCGCCACGCTGGCGATCGAAGAGCAGGACAAGGACAAGGCCGCCGCCGCCTCGCGCGTCAACCAGAAGATGAAGCAGGGCCTCGACATCGTCCGGGCGGCCGACCCGCAGGCCAAGCTCAAGACCCAGGGTTATTACACCTATCCGGTCTATCCGGAAGAGCGTCCGCTGCCGAACGGCCAGATGCCCAAGCAACGCGTGCCGACCGCGTGGCGCGTGGGCCAGTATCTGGAGGTGACCACCACCAGCCTGGACAAGCTGCCGAAGACGGTGGCCGCCGCCCAGAAGGTGCTGACCCTGAACGGCCTGCAATTCGGCCTGACGCCGGAAACCACCAAAAAGCTCGACGACGAGCGCATCGCCGCGACCTATAAAAACCTGAACGAGCGCATCAACTCGATCGCCAACGCCATGGGCCGCAAGGTCGGCGACGCCGTGCTCGACACGGTCGACTTCGAAGGCTCGGGCAACTACGCGCAGGAGCGCGCCCAGGCCGCGCCGGCGCCGATGATGATGCGCGCCAAGATGGCCGACAGCGTCGAGGTCGCCGAACCGAGTTTCGAGCCGGGCGAGACCACCTTGCAGATGCAACTGGTCGGCAAGGTGCGCTTCAAGTAAATCGGCCGGGGAAAGGTGTTTCAGGTAAAGTCGAGCTTGCTTTTCCATTAACTTCGGAGACCGATCGATGATACACCTGAAACGCCTCGCCGCCGCCGTGGCCACCGCCTTCACCCTGGCCGCGCACGCCGCGCCGGAATCCCTGCCGACCACCGGCGCCCTGGTGGTGGTGCCGTCCTCCGGCGAGGTCACGCACGTCAACGACCAGGCGGTCGTCACCTTCAATGTCGAGGAAGTCGACAAGGACAAGGCGACGGCCGCGTCGCGGGCCAATCAGAAGATGAAGCAGGGCACCGAGATCGTCAAGCGGGAGGACCCGCAGGCCAAGCTTAAGACCCACGGCTACTATACCTATCCGGTCTATCCGGAGGAGGCGCCGGTGACG
>DATMSN010000305.1:0-5393 GCA_035565375.1 Duganella sp.
CGGCAGGCCGCGCAGGGAGCGCAGCCTGGCCTTGTAGCCGCGCAGTTCGGCCTCGTTGGGCAGTTTGCCGTGCACCAGCAGATAGGCGATCTCCTCGAACTCGCAGGAGTTGGCCACGTCAAGGATGTCATAGCCACGGTAGTGCAGGTCGTTGCCGGTTTTGCCGACGGAGCACAGCGCCGTGTTACCGGCGGTGACGCCCGACAGCGCGACGGATTTTTTCGGTTTGAAGGTGGTCTCGGTCATGTCTGGTCTCCTGTTATTTTTTCTGCGCCGCGTTTTGGGCTGCGAACAACGCGTCGAGCTTTTGCTCGAAGCTGTGATAGTTGATGCGTTCATACAGCTCGGCGCGGGTCTGCATCGTATCGAGCACGTTCTGCTGGGTGCCGTCGCGGCGGATCGCGCCGTAGACGTTTTCGGCGGCCTTGTTCATGGCGCGGAAAGCCGACAGCGGATACAGCACCAGGCCCACATCGGCGCCGCGCAGCTCGTCGACGGTAAACAGCGGCGTCGCACCGAATTCGGTGATGTTGGCCAGCACCGGCACCTTGACGGCGGCGGCGAACTGTTTGTACATATCGAGGCTGATCATCGCCTCCGGGAAGATCATGTCGGCGCCGGCCTCCACGCAGGCGACGGCGCGTTCGATCGCCGCCTCCAGCCCCTCGACCGCCAGCGCGTCGGTGCGCGCCATGATCACGAAGTTATCGTCGGTGCGCGCGTCGACGGCGGCGCTGATGCGGTCGACCATCTCCTGCTTCGAGACGATCTCCTTGCCGGGACGGTGGCCGCAGCGCTTGGCGCCTACCTGGTCTTCGATGTGCATCGCCGCCGCGCCGAACTTGATCATCGACTTGACGGTGCGCGCCACGTTGAACGCCGAGGCGCCAAAGCCGGTGTCCACATCGACCAGCAGCGGCAAATCGCAGACGTCGGTGATGCGGCGCACGTCGGTCAACACATCGTCGAGGTTGGAGATGCCCAGGTCCGGCAGCCCGAGCGAACCGGCCGCCACGCCGCCGCCCGACAGATAAATCGCCTTGAAGCCGGCGCGCTTGGCCAGCAGGGCGTGGTTGGCGTTGATCGCGCCGACCACCTGCAACGGCGATTCTTCCTGGACGGCTTTGCGGAAGGCCGCGCCTGCGGAGTATTGACTCATGTTTCCACCTTTCAGAATTGCATTGAAGTTGGATTTTCAATTGCAAGGGGCATGCCACCCCACTCCCCCTTATAAATCAAACACTTATCGTTCTGGGATGTTTCATAGACGTTTCATTTTGAAACATCGAAACAACATGTGAAACAAACTGCGCTACAATAGAACCATGCGCCACTCCATGCCCCATCCCTTCGACCCCGACGACAAGCCGGTCATCTGGACCGTTTCGGTGTCGCGCCTGTACGACCTGTTCCGCGACATCACGCTCGAATACGACAACCTGGCGACGATAGAACCGATCAACCTCGGCTTCGACGAGGCGGCGCGCCACATCCGCGAGCGCATGGCCACCGAGCGTTGCGACGCCGTCATCGCCGCCGGCTCCAACGCCGCCTATCTGAAAGGCCGCCTCTCGGTACCGGTGGTGATCGCCAAGTTCAGCGGCTTCGACGTGATGCAGGCGCTCGCGCGCGCGCGGCGGGTATCGGACCGCATCGGCGTCATCACGTATCAGGAGCGGCTGCCGGAGTTGGCCGAATTCGCCGGCACCTTCGGCTTCGACGTGGCGCAGCGCACCTACGCCACGGAGGAGGATGCGCGGGCGCAGATCAACGACCTGAAGGCGGCGGGCATCAAGGCCATCGTCGGCGCGGGTTTGATCACCGACCTGGCGGAGGAAGCGGGACTGACCGGGGTGTTCGTCTACTCCGCCGCCTCGATCCGGCACGCCTTCGACGACGCGCTGGAAATGGCCCGGCTGACGCAGCTGGAATCGAACCGCGGCCGCGTGCGCGGCGCCGTGGTGACGGACACGCTGCGCGCCAGGCATGGCCTCAACGATCTGCGCGGCGAATCGGCGGCGATGGAGGCGCTGCGGCAGTCCGTGGTGCTGTATGCGAAGTCTCCGGCGACGGTATTAATACAAGGCGAAACCGGCACCGGCAAGGAGCTTGTGGCGCAAGCGATCCACCGCGAGAGCCCGCGCAGCCTGGGGCAGAACCGTCCTTTCGTCGCCGTCAACTGCGGCGCGATCGCCGAATCGCTGCTGGAGTCGGAACTGTTCGGCCACGAGGAAGGCGCGTTCACCGGCGCGCGGCGCGGCGGTCATGCCGGCCTGTTTGAAGCGGCCAATCGGGGCACCTTGTTCCTCGACGAAATCGGCGAGATGCCGCTGGCGCTGCAAACGCGCTTGCTGCGCGTGCTGGAGGAGCGGGAAGTGGTACGGGTTGGCGGCACGCGGCCGATTCCGGTCAACGTGCGCATCATCAGCGCCACGCACTGCGACCTGGAGCAGCGCGTGCGCGAGGGCCGCTTCCGCGCCGATCTGTTTTACCGGCTGGCGGTGTTGCGGCTGGCGCTGCCGCCGTTGCGCGCGCGCCCGGATGATGTGATGACGCTGGCCGAGTGGTCGCTGAAGAACGCGCTGGCGTCGCTGGGCGCGCGCCCGCATCCGAATTTGCATGCGGAGATGACCGCCTGCGCACCGCTGCTGCGGCACCACGACTGGCCGGGCAACGTGCGCGAACTGCGCAATCTGACGGAGCGCCTGGCGCTGTTTCTCGCGGCCGAGCCGTTGCAGGCGTTGACGCCGGCGTTTGTGCTCAGCGTGGCGCCGGAGCTGGGAGCGCCGCCGGTTCACAACGAGGTGGCAGCGCCGGCACAACCGACGCGCGCCGAAAGCGCGACCGAAGTGCTGACCCGCTTCGGCGGCCGACGCGACGACGCCGCGGACTATTTAGGCATCAGCCGCACCACGCTATGGCGGCGGCTGCGCTCCGAAGCCGATGGCGACGAATCACTTTCTTGATCACGTAGGGCGGATTAGCGCAGCGTAATCGGCCATGCATGATCCGTCGGGGACTCATGCATGGCCGATTACGGCGTTCCGCCTCTTAAAGCCTACCGGAAGGTAGGCTGCCCCTTCGATGGGCCCCCGGGCGGTTAGCGGGCCTCGCCCGCTAATCCGCCCTACGCGTCCTGCAGTTTTTTCATCCGGTACGACAGCTGCGGGCGCGTCAGGCCCAGCATGCGCGCGGCGGCCGACAGGTTGCCGTCGGCGCGCTTGACGGCCGCCAGTATCAACGTGCTCTCAAGCGCATCGAGCGACCATGCCCCCGCCTCGCCCAGCATCCCCGGCAGCACGTCCAGCAGCTCGGTGCTGACCGTGGCGGCGGGCGCCGCGGCCGCTCCCTGGCTGGTCAACCTGCCCGTCTGCGCCAGCGAAAAATACGAGGCCTGCGATTCCTCCCCGCTCGTGAACAGATGCGGCAAATCGATCGGTCCATCCTCGTTGGCGTAGATGACCCCGCGCTCGACCAGGTTTTGCAGCTCCCGTATATTCCCCGGGAAGTGATAGTTGAGCAGCGCGTCGACCGCGCGCGCGGTAAACCCCGTCAACCGCCGCTGGTGCTTCTGTCCATAGTGGCGCATGAAGTAGCCCATCAACAGCGGTATGTCGTCGCGACGGTCGCGCAGCGGCGGCAGGTGGATCGGGAACACGTTCAGACGAAAGAACAAGTCCTCGCGGAAGCGCCCCTGCCGGATCTCCTCGCGCAGGTCGACATTGGTCGCCGCCACCACCCGCACGTCGACCTTGATGCTGCGCACGCCGCCAACCCGTTCGACCTCGCCTTCCTGCAACGCGCGCAGCAGCTTGCCCTGCGCGACCAGGCTCAGAGTCGCGATCTCGTCGAGGAACAGCGTGCCGCCGCTGGCGCGCTCGAAGCGCCCGGGCCGCGACTGCGTGGCGCCGGTGAAGGCGCCGCGCTCGACGCCGAACAACTCGGACTCGATCAGCGTCTCCGGAATCGCTGCGCAGTTGACGGCGACGAAGGGCTGTCCTTTGCGCTTGCCGATCTGGTGCAGCATGTACGCGAACAGCTCCTTGCCGACGCCCGATTCGCCGGTGAACAGCACCGTGGCCGCCGTCGGCGCCACGCGCTTGAGCATGTGGCAGGCGGCGTTGAAGGCCGACGACACGCCCACCATCTCCTTGTCGGCGTAAGGCCGCTCGTCGTCGCCCTCCAGTATCGCGGCCTTTTGGTGCGCCTGCGGCTCGCTGTAGGCCGTGGTGCTGACGAAGGCCTCGGCGTTGAGGAAGCGCAGGTCCTCCTCGACGTTGTCCCATTCGTCGGCCGGCTTGCCGATCAGGCGGCAGTGCTTGTGCCCCATCGACATGCATTCGATCTCGCGATAAATCGTCAGGCGGCCGATCATCGCGCTGGTGTAGCCGATCGCGTAGCCGGTCTGCATCCAGCACGCCGGCTCGGTGCCGATGCCGAAATCGGCGGTGTGCACCTCGTCCTCGCCGGAATGGTGCCACAGGAATTCGCCGCGATAGGTGCCCAGTTCGACGTCGAATTCGAAGTGCAGCGCCTCGACCTTGACCGCGCCCTCGAGCGAATGCATGCGCGGGCCGGCCGAGAACAGCGCCGCCGGATCGGCGTCGGGCCAGCGCTCGCGCAGCAGCTGCGCGTCGCGCGCGCCGGCCGAGTAGCCCACCCGCGTCAGCAGGCCGCGCGTGCGTTCCGCGCCTATGCTCTCGAGCAGTTCGCGCCGCAGCGAGCCGAGTGACGTCATATGCACCAGCTGCATGCGCTGGCCATTGAGCCAGATGCGGCCATCGCCCGGCGAAAAATGCAGGCTCTGGGTGATGTCGTCCAGGGTCGGTGCCGCGCCCTCGTTCAAATGGGCGCTGTCGCCCCGGTTCAGCATCTTGCCGGTGGCCCGCGATACCTCCGCCAGCGAAACGCGTTCACGCTTGCTCATGTCTCCACCTTCTTCATTTTTTATCAAATCATACATCGGTAGTTCTCCTGGTTGATCATTTGATCAATCGCCGGGGCCGCGACATTTCTGCTGCGGCGCGCCACGCGCGCCCATCCAATCCAGCCGCCCGCCCGGCGAAAGGGGCATGGTGCGTCGCAATACACCAAAACCGCGCGTCGCTGGCACGCAACTTGTAATAGCTAAGGAAAGAGCGGCAAGCGGACCTTATGCAACTAGCGTGCTAACGGCCCGACCTGCCCCACCCAATCAACCAAGGAGACAGACATGACCGACATCCCCGGCGCCGGCGGCGCATTCCTCAGCCCCGCCATCTGGCGCGACCGCATCTTCAACGGCGAGTGGATCGCCTCCCAGGGCGGCAACCACGTATTCATGGAACCGGCCACCGGCGAGCAGCTGGGCCGCATCGGCCTTGCCGGCGCCGCCGACGTCATGGCCGCCGGCG
>DATMSN010000306.1:0-7183 GCA_035565375.1 Duganella sp.
GGGCCGCCGCGCGTCCCGGCGCCGTCAGCGCGGGTTGGCGCCGGTGATCGCCTTGACCAGCAGGTTCTTGCCGACTAGATCGGACGTCGCCGGCATGAAATGCCCGTAGTCGTAGCTGGTGATCCCCGTCTTGGGATCGTCGCCGATATAGGTCATGCAGCCGGCTTGGTTGCACAGGAAATCGATCAGATTGACATAGACCACGCTGTCGCTGCTGGGGAATGCCGCCTGCAGCGCGGCGTTGTGGTCCACGACGGCGCGGTCGACGCCGATCAGCGTGCGGCGCGGCTTGGTCATCCATAATTGCGTCATCATCAACTTGGGCAGATCCTCGCTCCAGTGCGGGGTCGGGCCGGTGAACACCACCTTCTTGACGCCCATGCCCTTGAGCCGTTCGGCGATCCGCTGGAATCCCTCCAGCGTATGGCTGGCGTTTTGGCCGACCACCACCACGTCCGGATGCGCTTGCAAAACGGTTTGCAAGGCGAACCAGTTATTCTGCTGACATTGGTTGGTGCGCGACGGCGCCAGCGCCTCCACGCTCGGGTTGCAACCCGACGAGGCCACTTGCAGCACTTGCCAGTCGGCCGGCAGGTTGCGGCGGATGCCGTACGACAAATGTTCGGCGTGGGAGTCGCCCCACAGCAGCACCGCCTTCGGCTTGGTTGGATCGCGCCGGTAGCAGCTGGCCGGGATCGATTCGCGCGGCACCGACGTCACGTTGCCGCTGCGATAGCGCTCGATATCGAAGAACTGGCATTCGACATGGTATTTTTCGGGCAGACCGATGCGCTGGAAGAAACGCCACTGGGCCGGGTTGTTTTCAAAGTAATCGGCGTATTGCTCGCGGCCCTTGACGCGGAATGGAAAGCCGTCGCCATGCCAGGTGGCGGCGCCGATGCCGGCCAGCAGCGCCATGAGCGCCACCAGCAGCGCGTTCTTGAGGCGCGTGTTGCCGCCCGAACGGATCGGCTTTTCCAACAGCCGATAGCTGAGCCAGGCGAGCAGCCCGGCGAGGACCATGGCGCCGGCGCGCGACCAAGCCGACGTCGGCGCGCGTTCGATCAGGCGGATGAACACCAGCAGCGGCCAGTGCCACAGATACAGGGGGAAGCTGATCAGACCGATGGAGACCAGCGCGCGGTGACCGAGCACCACGCGGTTGATCCAGGCCTGGCCACCGGCGGCGATGAGCAAGGCCGCGCCGAGCGTCGGCAGCAACGCCCACCAGCCCGGGAAGGCACGCGCCTCGGTGATACGGAGCAAACCGACGACTATCAGCGCGGCGCCCGTCCACGCTTGCAAATTGCACCACAACACGCCCTGCATCAGCGGCGGCTGGAAGCGCCCAAGCAAGCCGTGGCCGCGCAACGTCATGCAGGCCAACGCCGAACCCGTGAGCATTTGCCAGAAACGCGTCTGCGGCGAATAGAAGGCGCGCACCGCCTCGCCATGGACCGAGGCGACGTTGAGGCCGAACGACACCAGCGCCAGCGCGATGGTCAGCGACAGCAGCGGCCAGCCGCGGCGCGCGGCAAACCACAACATCGCCGGCCAGACGATGTAGAACTGCTCCTCCACCCCGAGCGACCACAGATGCAGCAGCGGCTTGGTGTGGGCGGCGGCGCCGAAATAGCCGCTTTCTCCCCACAACATGAAGTTGGCGATGAAGCCGGCGCCCCCGGCGATATGCTTGCCCAATTGGCGGTATTCATCGCCGAGCATGACGAACCAGCCCAGCGCGTAGCTGACGGCGAGCACCAGCGACAGGACCGGGAAGATGCGGCGCACGCGACGGCCATAGAAATCGGCGAAGCTGAAGCTGCCGCGGTCGATGTTGCCGACGATGATGGACGTGATCAGGAAGCCGGAGATGACGAAGAAAACATCGACGCCGATGAAGCCGCCCTTGAGCGAGGTCGGGAATGCATGGAAGATGATCACGCACAAGACCGCGACGGCGCGCAGGCCATCGATGTCTGGACGGTATTTCGGGTGGCTGGTGGCGGCGGTGACGACGAAAGACTCGGCCGCGGGAGACGCGGCCATCGGCAGGGCATGATTCATTGGGGCGCAGGTAGGGTAGCTAGCTGTCAATTTTACCACGCCGCAATAGTATTCCCCCGCCGGGCCGGGAGCGCCGGTCAGCCGAGGCGGACCGGGGCGCCGCCCTGGGCGCTGACCATCTCTGACAACGAAGCCATCAGTTCGGAACCGTCGCGGGTATTGAGCCACTTGCCGTCCTGCTGGCGGTAGTGGAAGCCGCCCGAGCGGGCCGCCACCCACAGTTCGCGCATCGCCGCCTGGCTGTTGACGATGATCTTGGAACCGTTGTCGATGAACTCGATTTCCAGCACGTTGCCGCTGCGGCTGCACTCGACGTCGAGCATGTCGTCGTCGTTCAATTGGTCCAAGGCGGCCTCGATCGCGTCGAGGGTCGCTTCGGCCTGCGCCAGGAATTCTGATTCGCCCATGCTACACTCCAATATCTATAGTCAATCCATGATTTTATCGTGAAGTCCTCTTTCCGTTTGTTTATCGGCACCATTACCCTGGGGCTAACCGTGTTATTGAGCGGCTGCGGCCAAACCGGCCCGCTGTACCTGCCCAAAACGCCAGCCAAGACCGCCAAGAGCGGCGCGGCCAAGGCGACGCCTTCCACCGGCGCAACGGCCCCCGCCGGGACTATCGATAGCGTGCCCGGCGCGCCGGCCACGCCGGTTCCCGTGACACCGTCCCCGGTGCCGTCCACTCCTCCAGCATCCCAACAATAATTACTATGTCGCAATTTTCGTATCAAGACGGCGTGCTGCACGCCGAAGGCGTCTCGCTGAGCGCCATCGCCGACCAGTTCGGCACGCCAACCTATGTGTACTCGAAGGCGGCGCTGCTGGCCAACTTCGCCTCGTACGCCGACGCCTGCGCCGGGCGCGACGCGCTGGTGTGCTACGCCATGAAGGCCAACTCCAACCTGGCCATCCTCGACCTGCTGGCGCGCCAGGGCGCCGGCTTCGACATCGTCTCCGGCGGCGAACTGCTGCGCGTGCTGGCGGCCGGCGGCGACCCGCGCAAGGTGATCTTCTCCGGCGTCGGCAAGAGCGCCGACGAGATGCGCCTGGCGCTGTCGCACGACATCCTGTGCTTCAACGTCGAGTCGATCCCCGAGCTGCACCGCCTCAACGAGGTGGCCGGCGCGCTGGGCAAGACCGCGCGCGTGTCGCTGCGGGTCAACCCCAACGTCGACCCCAAGACCCATCCGTACATCGCCACCGGCCTCAAGGCGAGCAAGTTCGGCGTCGCCTTCGACGACGCGCTGGCCACCTACCGCACCGCCGCCACCCTGCCGCACCTGGAAGTGGCCGGCATCGACTGCCACATCGGCTCGCAGCTGCTGGACGACGCCCCGCTGCTGGAGGCGCTGGACCGCTTGATCGAGCTGATCGACAAACTGGGCGACGAGGGCATCGTGCTGCACCACGTCGACATCGGCGGCGGCATCGGCATCGACTACCGCGAGGCGGGCGAGGCCGCGCCGGTGCCGGTGGGCGACTACCTGGGCCGCCTGTTCGCCAAGATCGACGCCTGGCGCGCCGCGCGCCACGACGGCCGGCCGATCAAGGTGATCTTCGAGCCGGGCCGCTCCATCGTCGGCGACACCGGGGTGCTGCTGACGCGGGTCGAGTTCCTCAAGCACGGCGAGGAAAAGAACTTCTGCGTGGTCGACGCGGCCATGAACGACATGGCCCGTCCGGCGCTGTACCAGGCCTGGATGGACATGCAGCCGGTGGCGCGCGGCAACGCCGACGCCCTGACCTACGACGTGGTCGGCCCGATCTGCGAATCGGGCGACTGGCTGGCGCGCGACCGCCAGCTGGCGGTGGCCGCCGGCGACCTGCTGGTGATGCACACGGCCGGCGCCTACGGCATGACGATGGCGTCGAACTACAACACGCGCGGGCGCGCCGCCGAGATCATCGTCGACGGCACCGTCAGCCACGAGGTGCGCAAGCGCGAGCGGCCGGCCGACCTGTTCGCGCTCGAATCGCTGATCAAGTAAGCGCCCCGGGGAAGCCGCCGGCCGCCGCGCCGGCGGCTTCCCGTCCAACACCCCCGCCCAAGCGCCGATGCAGGAATTCTATAAAAAGACCGTCCACGGCTTGCTGCTGCTGCTGGCCGCCAGCGCCCTCGCCAGCTACGTTTGCCTGAGCCTGAGCTATCTGAGCGCGCCGCTGCTGCCCGTCCAGGACAGCGCGCTGCCGTGGCGGCCCGAAGCCGATTCCAACATGCCGCTCTCGCGCGTGCATATCGGCGAGGACCGGCGGCGGCTGAGCTTTGACTTCAACCTCGCGGCGGACACGCCCTATGGGTTCGCCGCCGTGGGCTTGTTCTTCGCCAACCGCGACGGCACGCCGGCGCACGTGGATTTGTCGCGCTACACGTCGATCACGCTGCAGGCCAGGTGCGCGCCGGCCAACACGCTGACCTTGACCGCCTCCACGCTGGAGAAAAAGGTGTCCAAGCGCGGCAACTGGCTGACCTACCGCTCGCCCTCGGCGTTTTTCGCCTGCGGCGAGGGCGGCTCGCCGGTCGAACTGGACCTGACCCGCATGGAAACGCCGCAATGGTGGTTCGACATGTTCAAGCTGGACCTGTCGCACCAAGACTATAAACTGGACCAGGTGCCGAAAATCTCCATCGGCACCACCTTTCAAAGCCCGCGGAACGTCGATTCCCACATCGACATCGACAGCCTGGTGCTGACCGGCAGGGACTACCGCTACCTGGCGCTGCTGGCGGTGTTGTTGGGCCTGTCCTGGACGGGCTTCGGCCTGTGGACGTTGCGGCGGCACACGCGCGCGCTGATCGCGGACCTGAAGGAAAAACTGCGCAAGGACCTGCCGCTGGTGGCCTACCAGCAACTCTCGATCGAGCCGCACCGCGACAAGGAAAAGGCCGTCATTCTGCGTTTCATCGCCAACGGCTATGCCGACGCCGAATTGGACCTGGACCGGATCGTCACGGAAACCGGCGTCAATCGAAATAAAATCAACGAGATATTAAAATCCGAATTCGGCTACACGTTCAGCAGTTATTTAAATAAATTGCGGCTCACCGAGGCGGCGCGGCTGCTGGCGGAAAAAGAGACGGCGGCGATCGCCGAAATCGCCTATTCGGTCGGTTATAGCAACGTCTCGTATTTCAACAAGCTGTTCAAAGAGGAATACGGCTGCACGCCCAAGGCGTTCCGCAGCGTGTGCGGCCAGCCGGCCGGCGACTGAGCGCCAACGCGCGGCGGCCGGCGTCTCGGCCAGGTTAACACTTCACATCAAATTTCTACAAAAATCCGCATTCCCGGGGTGATTTCGCCGTTGAACGCTAGCCAATCCGGCAACTAGCGACTACGCTTGCGTGTCCTGACGGGCCGCCCGCGCGGCCGTGTTTGTCCACCTTACGAAAGCCGAACGAATGAATTTTAATTCCGTCGCAGCGATTTTTCTCAGTGCCGCCCTGTTGATCCCCACCGCCGGCAAGACCCAGGAGCGCGTAGTCGATTTGAATGTCGGCCAGGTCCAGGGGAAACTCAATAAAACCTTCAATTTCACCATAGGCGCCGGCCGCGCGAACGAGGGCTTGCGCGCAGATTGGCAACAGCAACTGGCCGAAATAAAACGCGACGCCGGATTTAAATATATCCGCATGCACGGTTTGCTCACCGACGACATGGCGGTGTATAAGATCGACAGCAAAGGCAACGACGAATATAACTTCCAGTATATCGACTCGCTGTTCGATTATCTGGTGGGCATCGGCGTCAAACCGTTCGTCGAACTCGGCTTCATGCCGTCGGCGCTGGCCAGCGGCGACAAGACCATCTTCTGGTGGCGCGGCAACGTCACGCCCCCGCGCAGCTACGAGCGCTGGGAAAAGCTGGTCAAGACCCTGACCGCGCACTGGACCGAGCGCTACGGGCGCGCCGAGGTGGCGTCGTGGTACTTCGAGGTGTGGAACGAGCCCAACCTGGACGGCTTCTGGGCCGGCACCCAGGCCGAGTATTTCAAGCTGTACGCCCACGCCGCGCGCGGCGTCAAGAGCGTCGACCCGGCCTACAAGGTCGGCGGCCCGGCCACCGCCGGCGCGGCCTGGATCCCGGAGATGATCGCCTACTGCGCCAAGAACAACGTCCCGCTCGACTTCGTCAGCACGCACACCTACGGCGTCGGCGAAGGCTATCTGGACGAATTCGGCACCAAGGGCACGGTGCTCAGCAAGGACGAGGGAGCGGTCAGCGGCGACGTGCTGCGCAACCGCAAGGAGATCGCCGCCTCCGCGATGCCGAACCTGGAGCTGCACTACACCGAATGGAGCTCGTCGTACACGCCGTCCGATCCGACGCACGACAGCTACCACCAGGCCGCCTACATCCTGCAAAAGCTCAAGCAGGTCGGCAACGCCGCCCAATCGATGTCGTACTGGGTCTTCACCGACATCTTTGAAGAGCCGGGTCCGCGCTTCGAAGCCTTCCACGGCGGTTTCGGCCTGATGAACACGCAGGGCATCAAGAAGCCGGCCTATTTCGCCTACCAGTTCCTCAACCAGCTGGCGGCGACCGAGCTGAAAAACAATGACGCCCAATCGCTGGCGACGGTCGACGACAAGGGCAACGTGCAGGTGCTGCTGTGGGACTACACGCACACGCTGCCGGAAGGCGTCAACAACCAGCAATTCTTCATCAAGGACTTGCCGCCGAAGAGCAAGGGCCAGGTGGACGTCAAGCTGCGGGGGCTGAAAAAAGGCGTCTACACGCTCAGCATCGCGCAGGTGGGCTATAAGCGCAACGACGCCTACACCGCCTTTATCGGCATGGGTTCGCCCAAACAGCTGACGCGGCCGCAGGTCGACGCGTTGAAGTCGCAGGCCACGGGCAAGCCGTCCGAGCACCGCACGGTACGCGTGGGCGCCGACGGCCGCGCCAGCGTCGCCCTGCCGCTGCGCGAAAACGACGTCTACCTGCTCAAGCTGAGCGCCAAATAAACTCCGGGGCCGGGTCCACCATTGCTACACGGGCTGGGCCGTAGGCCCCCTTTCTCCCCCTTTAACGCAGGAGACACCAGGTGACCAACCAATCGCGCAGAGACGCGTTCAAGACCTTGCTGGCCGGCGCCGGCCTCGGCCTGGCGCCCGG
>DATMSN010000307.1:0-11630 GCA_035565375.1 Duganella sp.
GCCGGCGTGGCAGCCGATTTAGCGGCTGCCGACGCCGGCAACGGCACCGAGCCGCTGCCGGTCAGCTGGACCTTGTAGTCTTGCGGCGAATAACACAGGCCTTTTTCGGAGCAGCCCTGGCCGCTGGCCAGCAGCGTGAACGGGCCGTCGACGTCGACCGGGATCGTGATGGTGACGTTCTGGCGGTAGGTTTCGACGTCTTTCTCGAAGGTGGCGTCGTAGTGGACTTTGCCCGGCGGGATGGCCGGCGCGCCCAGCTTGGCGCCGACGGCGCTGAACTTGAACTGCTCGCGATACATGTAGTAGCCGTCGGCGATCTGGAAGTTGACGGCGATGGTGTGGCCGTCGACCATGCGCGCGGAGAATTTGAACGCTTGCGCGGGCTCGAGGAAGTCCTGGGCGCGGACTTGCGCGCTCAACAGCACGACGATCAGGGACAACAGCGTGGCAAAAAGACGGGCGAAACGGGACATGAAAACCTTCTATCGGCGGGAGTAGTCGTTGGAGCAGTTGGGATAGTACACCGAGCCGTGGTTTCACGCCCGCGCCCGGCGGCTCGCCGCGAATTTACCCGCCCCTTCGTTTTGTGCGAAACTCAACTTTTGCCGCTCTGGAGTCCGCGCCGATGTCTACGTTACGTCCCCTGCTGTTTTCCGCCCTGGCGCTGGCCGCCGTTCCGACGCTGGCGCAGGCGCCGGCCAAGGCGCTGGCCGCCGTGTCGGCCGACGAGTTGCTCGAGCATATCAAAGTCCTGGCGTCCGACGACTTCGAGGGCCGCGCCCCCGGCTCGCCCGGCGAGGCCAGGACGGTGGCGTATCTGGAGCGGGAATTCAAGCAACTTGGGCTGAAACCGGGCAATCCGAACGGCACGTGGGTGCAGCCGGTGCCGATGCGCGGCATGACGCCGTCGCCCTCGTTCAGCTACGACATCGGCGGCAAGACGGTGGCGCTGAACTTCCCGGACGATTATGTCGCCCATTCCACCAGCGAGCCGACCCGCGTCAGCGTCGACAAATCCGAGCTGGTGTTCGTCGGCTACGGCGTGCAGGCGCCCGAATACGGCTGGGACGACTACAAGGGCGTCGACGTGCGCGGCAAAACCCTGTTGATGCTGATCAACGATCCGGCCGTTCCCGATCCGAACAATCCCGCCGAGCTGGACCCGGCCATGTTCAAGGGCAAGGCGATGACCTACTACGGCCGCTGGACCTACAAATACGAGATCGCCGCCAAGCTGGGCGCGGCGGCGGCCATCATCATCCACGAGACCAAGCCGGCGGCCTATCCGTGGGACGTGGTGCGCAGCGGCGGCAACGGCGAAAACTTCAGCCTGCTGCGCGACGGCCCCGATCCGGACGCGCCGGCGGTGCCGGCCTGGATACAGCTGGACAAGGCCAAGGCGATGACGGCCGCCGCCGGCTACGATTTCGACACCCTCAAGAAGCAGGCGCTGACCAAGGGCTTCAAGCCGGTCAGCCTGAAAGGCACGGCCAGCTTCAAGATCGACAACACGGCGCGCACCGTCAACTCGAACAACGTGGTGGGGATGATCCCGGGCAGCGATCCGAAGCTGAAGGACGAATTCGTCATCTACAGCGCGCACTGGGACCATCTGGGCGTCGACGAACGGTTGCCGGGCGCGCGCGGCAAGCAGATCTACCACGGCGCGCTCGACAACGCCTCGGGCGTGGCGGCGCTGATGGAGATCGCCAAGGCCTATCAGGCGTTGCCCAAGGCGCCGAAGCGCTCGATCCTGTTCCTGGCCACCACCGCCGAGGAGCGCGGCTTGCTGGGCGCGAAATACTACGCCAGCCATCCGCTGTATCCGCTGAAGAAGACGGTGGCCAATATCAATATCGACGGCATCAACGCCTGGGGCAAGACGGCGCAGATCGAGAACGTGACGTCCGGGCACTCGGGCATCGACGCGCTGCTGGCCAGGCACGCCAAGGCGCAGGGCCGGGTGATGGACGGCGATTCGCGCCCGGAGCTGGGCAGCTTCTACCGCGCCGACCAGCTCGAGTTCGCGCGGGCCGGGGTGCCGGTGCTGTACACCAAGGCGCGCAGCCGTTATCTGGGCAAGCCGGACAACTATGCGCGGGAGAAGGTCGATTACTACTTCTCCAAGGATTACCACCAGGTGACGGACGACGTGCGCGCCGATTGGGATTTCAGCGGCGGCGTGCAGGATATCCAGCTGCTGTTCCAGGTGGGGTTGGATATCGCGCAGGGCGTGACGCCGACGTGGAACGTCGGCTCGGAGTTCAAGGCGGCGGGTGACAAGCGGCTGAAATGACGATTTCCGTAGGGCGGATTAGGCGGCACGCCGTAATCGGCCATCTATGAGTCGCCGGCGGCGCATGCATTGGCCGATTACGCTGCGCTAATCCGCCCTACGTGGTTTAGACGGGCGCGTAATTCGCGGCTGGGCTCAATAAAAAAGCCAGGCTTAGCCTGGCTTTTTCATAACACGACAACAACTGCGAAGATTACTCTTCAGCGGTTGGTGCGGCGTCGATGTCGGTGACTTCTGGACGATCCATCAGCTCAACGTAAGCCATTGGAGCGTTGTCGCCAACACGGAAACCCATTTTCAGGATGCGCAGGTAGCCGCCGTTGCGGTTTGCGTAGCGTGGGCCCAGTTCCGCGAACAGCTTCAGAACCATTTCACGATCGCGCAGACGGGAGAACGCCAGACGCTTGTTTGCCAGGGTGTCGGTCTTGCCCAGGGTCAGGATCGGCTCGATCACGCGACGCAGTTCTTTCGCTTTTGGCAGCGTGGTTTTGATGGCTTCATGACGCAGCAGGGAAACGGTCATGTTGCGCAGCATTGCCAGACGGTGGGACGAGGTACGATTCAGTTTACGGAGGCCGTGACGGTGACGCATGGTACTTCCTTTCAGGTGTTTAAATCCGAGTTCTTCGATCGCTCACATGTGACGGTGGGCGCGGACCGGTTCTAGGGATAACGCCCGGCACAACATGCGCCGGGCGGGTGGTGCACAACGAATTTCTTCGTCTAGTCAGTTGGCAACAGGGCAGAACATCGCTACGCGATGTCCAGCGCTGTCGCCCAATCTAGTCAGTTGGTAACGGGGCAGAACATCGCTACGCGATGTCCAGCACCGTCACCCAATTTGTTACTTCTCCAGCCCAGCAGGCGGCCAGTTTTCCAGCTTCATGCCCAGGGTCAGGCCACGGGAAGCCAGAACTTCCTTGATTTCGTTCAGGGACTTGCGGCCCAGGTTCGGCGTCTTGAGCAGTTCGTTTTCCGAACGCTGGATCAGGTCGCCGATGTAGTAGATGTTTTCCGCTTTCAGGCAGTTGGCCGAACGCACGGTCAGTTCCAGATCGTCCACTGGACGCAGCAGGATCGGATCGACCAGCGGCGCGCGCGATGGCGCTTCGGCGGCGGCTTCGGTGCCTTCCAGGGCGGCGAACACGTTCAACTGGTCGACCAGCACGCGCGCCGACTGGCGGATCGCTTCTTCCGGCGAGATGACGCCGTTGGTTTCGATGTTGATGATCAGCTTGTCCAGGTCGGTACGCTGTTCCACGCGAGCGGACTCGACGAAGTAGGAAACGCGGCGCACCGGCGAGAACGACGCATCCAGAATGATGCGGCCGATGGTTTTGTTGGTGTCTTCGGACAGGCGGCGGACGTTGCCCGGCACATAGCCGCGGCCCTTTTCAACCTTGATCTGCATATCCAGTTTGCCGCCGGCGGTCAGGTGGGCGATCACGTGGTCCGGATTGATCAGTTCCACGTCGTGTGGCAGATCGATGTCCGAGGCCAGGATGGCGCCTTCGCCTTCCTTCTTCAGGGTCAGCGTGACGGAGTCGCGGTTGTGGACTTTGAAGACCACGCCCTTGAGGTTCAGCAGCAGATCGACGACGTCTTCCTGCACGCCGTCGAGCGACGAGTATTCGTGTACAACGCCGGCGATCGTCACTTCGGTTGGCGCGTAGCCGACCATCGACGACAGCAGCACGCGGCGCAACGCGTTACCCAATGTATGGCCATAGCCGCGTTCGAACGGCTCCATCACGACTTTAGCGTGGCCGGCGCCGAGCGCCTCTACATCGATAATACGTGGCTTCAACAGACTGTTTTGCATGTAAATGTCCTTTTCAATACCCTCGGCGCGTTAGGCCGATAAGGCTGATGGCATTAGTAAAACGCCCACTCGATCGAGCGGGCGGGATTTGGGCACTCTCAAAACGACCGCAGCTTCGTTATGGCTCCTCGCCGTGCAGGCGCACTGTCTTCGTCGCCATGCCTCGCTGCGCTCGCTTTGAAAGCGCCCCTTTAGTTACCGATTAACGCGAGTACAGTTCGACGATCAGCGATTCGTTGACGTCGTTGGCGATCTCGTTGCGCTCTGGCAGGGACTTGAAGGTGCCTTCCATTTTCTTGGCATCGACCGACACCCAGCTTGGCATGCCGACTTGTTCAGCCAGCGACAGCGCTTCAACGATACGCACTTGCTTCTTCGACTTTTCGCGCACGGCGACGACATCGCCGACCTTGACCGCGTACGAAGCGATGTTGACCACTTGGCCGTTCACGGTGAACGCTTTGTGCGATACCAGCTGACGCGCTTCGGCGCGGGTCGAGCCGAAGCCCATGCGGTATGCAACGTTGTCCAGGCGGGTTTCCAGCAGCTTCAGCAGGGTTTCGCCGGTGTTACCCTTGCGACGGTCCGCTTCGGCGAAGTAGCGACGGAACTGACGTTCCAGCACGCCGTACATACGCTTGACTTTTTGCTTTTCGCGCAGTTGGTTGCCGTAGTCCGAGGTGCGGGCACCCGACTTGACGCCGTGCTGGCCTGGTTTGACGTCCAGTTTGCACTTGCTGTCGAGCGAGCGGCGTGCGCTCTTCAGGAACAGGTCAGTACCTTCACGGCGGGAGAGTTTTGCTTTAGGTCCGATATAACGTGCCACGATGCTTCCTTTTTATAAATAATAACGCCCCAGCCACAGACGGGATGAGCCGCGATGCGGTTAGGCGCTAGTCTGATCCTCAGGGTGGGCCAGACGGTGGCTTAAATACGAATAACCCGCCGAATTGTTTCGACAGGCGACAACAGCCGGGCAGTATAACCGTTTCCGGCTTTCTGCTCCAGCGATTTCCGACAGCGGGAAGGAGGCGAAGCGAACTTCGCCGCCGACCGCGCTATTAGATACGACGACGTTTTGGAGGACGGCAGCCGTTGTGTGGCACTGGGGTAACGTCCTGGATCTCGGTGATCTTGATGCCCAGGTTGTTCAGTGCGCGCACCGCGGATTCGCGACCAGGACCTGGGCCCTTGATACGCACTTCCAGGTTCTTCACGCCGCATTCAACAGCGACTTTACCAGCCGCTTCGGCCGCAACCTGCGCTGCGAACGGGGTCGATTTACGCGAACCCTTGAAGCCAGCACCACCGGAGGTCGCCCACGACAGAGCGTTGCCCTGGCGGTCGGTGATGGTGATGATGGTGTTGTTGAAGGAAGCGTGAACGTGCGCGATACCTTCGGCGACGTTCTTCTTGACCTTCTTGCGGACGCGCGCTGCTGCTGCGCTGCTTTGTTGCTTAGCCATGTGATTTCCCTAGATTATTTCTTGAGCGATTGAGCGGCTTTGCGCGGGCCCTTGCGGGTACGTGCATTGGTGCGGGTGCGCTGGCCGCGGACCGGCAGGCCCTTACGGTGACGCATACCACGGTAGCAACCCAGATCCATCAAACGCTTGATGTTCATGGACAATTCGCGGCGCAGATCGCCCTCGACGATGAATTTTGCTACTTCATCGCGCAGCTTTTCCAGTTCGCTGTCGTCCAGATCCTTGACCTTTTTATCGGTCGCAATACCCGTCGCGGCGCAGATGAACTTTGCGCGTGGGCGGCCTACACCGTAGATGGCCGTCAGGCCGATAACGGTGTGCTGATGATTTGGGATATTAACCCCTGCAATACGTGCCATTCGTTATTCCTCGATAAATAACGGTTATTAACCTTGACGCTGCTTGTGACGCGGTTCGACGCAGATTACGCGAACGACGCCCTTGCGCTTGATGATCTTGCAGTTGCGGCAGATCCGCTTGACTGAGGCGTTAACTTTCATTTTGCTCTCTCTTTGGTTAGTTACTTGGTCCGGAACACGATGCGTGCTCGGCTCAGATCGTAAGGTGTCAGTTCGACCGTCACCTTGTCGCCAGGAAGAATGCGGATATAGTTCATCCGCATTTTACCCGAAATATGCCCGAGCACCACGTGTCCGTTTTCCAGCTTTACTCGAAATGTTGCATTAGGGAGATTCTCAAGAATCTCGCCCTGCATCTGTATGACGTCGTCTTTTGCCATTCGGTATGTTTACCGCGCTTATCGCGTCGGAATTCCGCCTTTGAAATTTGCTTTGCGCAGCAGCGATTCATATTGCTGCGACATCACGTAGTTTTGTACTTGGGCCATGAAATCCATGGTCACAACCACAATAATCAACAGAGAAGTACCACCAAAATAAAACGGTACCTTCCACTCGGCTACCATGAATTCCGGCAACAAACACACCAAAGTGATGTAGATGGCGCCAGCCAGTGTCAAACGTGTCAGGATCTTGTCGATGTAACGGGCAGTCTGCTCACCGGGACGGATCCCTGGCACAAAGGCCCCGCTCTTCTTCAAGTTATCCGCTGTTTCCTTGCTGTTGAAGACCAGCGCCGTATAGAAGAAACAGAAAAACACGATCGCAATGGCATACAACAGTGCGTGGATGGGCTCGCCTGGCCCCATCGATGCTGCCAAATCTTTCAGGAACCGGACGACAGGGTTGGCCGTGTCGGCGCCCTGCGTGAACCAGCCCACGATCGTTGCCGGGAACAAGATAATCGACGAAGCGAAAATCGGTGGGATCACGCCGGCCATGTTCAACTTCAATGGCAGGTGCGACGTTTGTCCACCGTAAATCTTGTTACCCACTTGGCGTTTCGCGTAGTTCACCAGAATCTTGCGTTGGCCACGTTCGACAAACACCACGAAGAACGTCACCGCCACCACCAGGATCATGATGATGATCGCCGAGAACGCGCCGATCGAACCGTTGCTCACCGAGGCGCCGAGGCCACCCAGCGCGCTTGGCAGGCCGGCCGCGATACCCGCGAAGATGATGATCGAGATGCCGTTACCGAGACCGCGCTCGGTAATCTGCTCGCCCAACCACATCACGAACATGGTTCCGGTCAACAGCGTAACGACCGTCACGAAACGGAATGCATAGCCCGGATCCAGCACCAGACCTTGCTGCGACTCCAGCGCCACCGCGATCGACAACGCCTGGAACAGCGCCAGCAGCACCGTGAAATAGCGGGTGTACTGGGTGATCTTGCGACGGCCGGACTCGCCTTCTTTCTTGAGCGCTTCCATCTGCGGCGAGACGATCGACACCAGTTGCATGATGATCGAGGCCGAGATGTAAGGCGTGATACCCAGCGCAAAGACTGTGAAGCGCGCGAGCGCGCCACCGCTGAACATGTTCAACATGCCCAGGATGCCGCCCTCTTGCGACTTGAACAGCGCGGCCAATTGTACCGGATCGATCCCGGGAACCGGGATGTGAGCGCCGATACGATAAACCACCAATGCACCAAGCAAGAACCAGAGCCGGTTCCAAGGGAACCCGGCTGCCGCACTTTTAGCCAATTGTGGATTAGTCGCCAATTTTCGCTCCGATCAAGCTGTTAGCGGTCAACTCAGGCTACCGAGCCGCCGGCTGCTTCGATGGCCGCTTTCGCGCCAGCGGTCACTTTCAGGCCTTTGAGGTTCACCGCCTTGGTGATCTCGCCGGACAGAATGACGCGCACGTCGCGGGCCAGCACGGCCAGCACGCCGGCTTGCTTGAGCACCAGGATGTCGACGTCGCCGACCGGCAGGTTGTTCAGGTCGGACAGGCGCACTTCAGCTTTGAAGGTGGCGTTGAGCGACTTGAAACCGCGCTTAGGCAGACGGCGTTGCAGAGGCATCTGACCGCCTTCGAAACCGACTTTGTGGAAGCCGCCCGAACGCGATTTTTGACCCTTGTGACCACGGCCCGAGGTTTTACCCAGACCGGAGCCGATACCGCGGCCGACGCGACGCTTGTAGTGCTTGGCGCCATCGGCTGGTTGAATGGTATTCAGTTCCATGATTTCTCCGTGTGTAAGCCCGAGGGCTTACGCAACTACTTTAACGAGGTACGATACTTTGTTGATCATGCCGCGCACGGATGGGGTGTCTTGCAGCTCGGAGACCGAGTTGACACGACGCAGGCCCAGACCGCGGACGGTGGCACGGTGGTCTTCACGCGTGCCGATCAAGCCCTTGACCAATTGTACTTTGACGGTTTTGGTTGTCATAACGTTCACCTTAGCCCAGGATTTCTTCTACCGACTTGCCGCGTTTGGCGGCAATTTCAGCAGGAGTACTCATTTTTGCCAGACCATCCAGCGTGGCGCGCACCAGGTTGTAAGGGTTGCTCGAGCCGGTGGATTTCGCCACGACGTCGGTCACGCCCATTACTTCGAAGATCGCGCGCATTGCGCCGCCGGCGATGACGCCGGTACCCGGTTTCGCAGGCGACATCATCACTTTCGATGCGCCGTGACGGCCGGTGACGGTGTGCTGCAGGGTGCCGTTTTTCAGGTTGACCTTGATCAGGTTGCGACGGGCTTCTTCCATTGCCTTCTGCACACCGACCGGTACCTCTTTCGACTTGCCCTTGCCCATGCCGATGCGGCCATCGCCGTCACCAACCACGGTCAGCGCGGCGAAACCCATGATACGACCACCCTTGACCACTTTGGTCACGCGGTTGATCGCGATCATTTTTTCGCGCATGCCGTCATCCGGCTTGTCGCTTGCCATTTTTGCTTGCATTTTTGCCATGATCGTTCCTTAGAACTTCAGACCGGCTTCGCGCGCGGCTTCTGCCAGCGCCTTCACACGGCCGTGGTAACGGAAACCGGAGCGGTCGAACGCGACTTCGGTAATCCCTGCTTTCAGTGCTTTCTCTGCGACGCGCTTGCCGACGATCGCGGCGGCGGCGGCGTTGCCACCCTTGCCCGATTTGCCAGCCAGTTCGTTGCGCACTTCGACTTCTGCCGTGGAGGCCGATACCAGTACTTTGGCATCCGGCGAGATCAGGTTCGCGTAGATATGCAGGTTAGTGCGGTGTACCGACAGGCGGTTCACTTTCTGTTGCGCGATCTTGATCCGGGTTTGGCGTCCGCGGCGCAGACGTGATTCTTTCTTGTCCATCGTCAGCCCCTAGTTACTTCTTCTTGGTTTCTTTGATCTTAACCACTTCGTCCGCATAGCGAACACCCTTGCCTTTATAAGGCTCTGGGGAGCGGTAAGCGCGAACTTCAGCAGCCACTTGGCCCACTTGCTGACGGTCGATCCCTTTGATGATGATCTCCGTCGGCGTTGCGGTGGCGCAGGTGACGCCGGCTGGCATCGAGTGCACGACAGGGTGCGAGAAGCCCAGCGACAGATTCAGCTTGTCGCCCTGCGCTTGCGCCTTGTAACCCACACCGACCAGGTTCAGCTTTTTCTCGAAACCCTTGGTGACGCCGGTGACCATGTTGTTGACCAGGGCGCGCAGCGTGCCGGACATGGCATTGGCTTCGCGGCTGTCATCGGCCGGGACGAAATTGAGGGTTCCTTCTTTGTTTTCCACTTTGACCTGGCCGTTGAGGACCTGGGTCAAGACGCCCAGCGGGCCCTTGACAGTGATCGCTTGCGCGGAGATGGCGACATCAGCGCCAGCTGGCACAGCGATTGGCATTTTAGCTACACGAGACATGTCTAACTCCTTATGCGACGTAGCAAATAACTTCGCCGCCGACACCGGTAGCGCGTGCTTTGCGGTCAGTCATGACGCCTTGCGGAGTCGACACGATCGCCACACCCAAGCCATTCATCACAGTAGGGATCTCGTCTTTGCCCTTGTAGACGCGCAGGCCCGGACGGGACACGCGCTCAAGGCGCTCGATGACGGGACGGCCAACATAATACTTCAAACCGATTTTCAGTTCCGCCTTGCCACCAGCTTCGGCCACGGCGAAATCTTCAATGTAACCCTCGTCCTTGAGGACGTTGGCAATCGCAATTTTGACTTTCGACGATGGCATGGCCACGGTCGTTTTTTGCACGCCCTGGGCGTTACGAATGCGGGTCAGCATATCGGCGATAGGATCGCTCATACTCATTGCATATTCTCCTATTACCAGCTTGCTTTAGTCATACCCGGAATCTCACCACGCATGGCGAATTCACGGAGCTTGATACGGCCCAGACCGAATTTACGGAAAGTGCCGCGAGGACGACCGGTGACGGCGCAGCGGTTGCGCTGGCGGGTCGGAGCCGAGTTACGTGGCAGCGCTTGCAGCTTCAGGCGCGCTTCGTAACGTTCTTCTTCCGACTTCGACTGGTCATCAATGATGGCCTTCAGCGAAGCGCGCTTGGCGGCGAATTTGTTCGCCAGGTCCACACGCTTTTGCTCACGGTTAATCAGTGCGAGTTTTGCCATGATCTTCTTAGTTCCTGAACGGGAATTTAAAGGCGGCGAGCAAAGCTTTGGCTTCGTCGTCGGTCTTGGCGGTGGTGGTAATCGAAATGTTCATACCACGCAGCGCATCGATCTTGTCGTACTCGATCTCAGGGAAGATGATCTGCTCTTTAACACCGATGTTATAGTTGCCGCGGCCGTCGAACGAACGACCATTGACACCACGGAAATCGCGCACGCGCGGCAGGGCCACGGTGATGAAGCGATCGAGGAACTCGTACATGCGAGCGCCACGCAGGGTGACCATGGTACCGATCGGGTAGCCTTCACGGATTTTGAAACCCGCGATAGCTTTGCGCGACTTGGTCGTCACTGGCTTTTGGCCAGCGATCTTGGTCAGGTCGCCGACGGCGTGTTCGAGGACTTTCTTGTCCGCGATGGCCTCACCGACACCCATGTTCAGGGTGATCTTGGTCAGGCGTGGAACTTCCATCACCGACTTGTAACCGAATTTCGCGGTCAGGTCGGCGACGACTTTATCTTTATAGAATTCTTGGAGACGTGCCATGATTTCTTAAGCCTTCACTACTTCGCCGGACGATTTGAAGATGCGGACTTTTTTGCCATCCACTTCTTTGAAACCGACACGGTCTGCCTTGCCACTAGCCGCGTTGAACAACGCGACGTTGGACACGTGAATCGGCATAGTCTTGTCGACGATACCACCTTGTACGCCAGTCATTGGGTTAGGCTTGGTCGCTTTTTTCGCGACGTTGACGCCTTCAACCACGACATGCTCCGCATCTACACGACGCGAAACGACGCCACGTTTGCCCTTGTCTTTCCCGGTCAGAACGATGACTTCGTCGTTTTTACGAATCTTATCCATTACGACTCCTTACAGGACTTCCGGTGCCAGGGACACGATCTTCATGAACTTTTCAGTGCGCAGTTCGCGCGTCACTGGTCCAAAAATACGGGTACCGATCGGTTCCAGCTTGGCGTTCAACAGAACGGCGGCGTTGCCGTCGAACTTCACCAGGGAACCGTCTTGGCGGCGAACACCTTTAGCGGTGCGCACAACCACGGCGTTATAAATTTCACCT